>CAYGUK010000101.1:0-13684 GCA_964352985.1 uncultured Legionellales bacterium | reverse complement strand
TTTTTGCCGTCTCTTATTTACTACTTTGGCGCCCTCAAAGTAAACGTGCTAAAGAACACCGCGAGTTAATTTCAAATATTGGTAAGGGGGACGAAGTTGTCACTAATGGTGGCCTTCTAGGAAAAGTTGTAAAAATTGGTGATTCCATGATTGTTTTGCAAGTCGCGAATAATGTTGAAATAATTATTCAAAAACCCGCAATCAGTGCAGTTTTGCCAAAAGGTACAATGAAGTCTGTCGATTAATTTGGGGCGAATATGTTTTCAACATCCTCTTCTAATAAATTAAATAAATTTCCCTTATGGAAATATCTGGTCATCTTATTGATATTAATTGTAGGAATTCTCTACGCCTTACCTAATCTATATGGCGAAGCACGTGCCGTGCAAATTACAGGTAATGCGCCTGGAGTCACCGTAAATAGTGCATTGATGTCGCAAGTTACGCAATTATTGCAAAGTAATAACATTCCGTTTACTGGATCTAACGAAACAAAAAACTTTTTGCAATTTCGTTTTGCCAATGCTAATGATCAGGCTCAAGCAAGTGAAGTCATTAAAGATTCTTTAGGTGAAAATTACACTGTTGCTTTAAGTTTAGAACCTGCAACACCGGCATGGTTAAGTGCAATCGGTGCTGAACCGATGAAATATGGTTTAGATTTACGAGGTGGCGTGCACTTCTTATTAGATGTTGATGTTAACAGTGTATTAAAACAACAAGTCAGTGGTGATGTTAAAAGTATTGGCGAAGCACTTCGTAACGAACGTATTCGTTATGCTGGCATTCAACAAACAGGGCCTAATTCAATTAAAGTCAAGTTTCGTGTGCAAGATCATATGACGAGTGCTTATCGTTTGTTGCACCAACAATATCCAAATCTCACTTTGAATATGCATGATGAAGATAACAATTTTTATATCGATGCAGTTATGTCGGAAAATTCGTTAAATCAGTCAAGACAAATGATTATTGAAAAAACGATGACGACATTACGTAATCGTGTCGATCAACTTGGTGTATCTAATGCTGTCGTTCAGCAACAAGGTGCGTCGCGAGTTTCAGTTGATTTACCAGGTGTATTAGATGCCGGTCGAGCAAAACAAATTTTAGGTGGAACAGCTACATTAGAATTTCACATTGTTTATGGTAACGAAGGAACGGCAGCAAGTTATGTTAATAGCCAACCACCTGTTGGTACTCGTTTATATAAATTCCATAATGGCCATATTTTAGTTTATAAACAAATTGTGTTACACGGCTCATCGATAACAAGCGCAAGCGCGAGTTTTGGTCAAGATGGTCAACCCAATATTGATATACGTTTAGGTGGTGGTGGTGAATCATTTTTCTACAAATCAACGCGTGACAACGTTGGTAAACAAATGGCAATTGTCTATGTTGAACCTAAACTCGAAACTAAAGTTATCGATGGTAAAAAAGTAACAGTGCAACGTAAAATTGAACGTGTTATTAGTGCGCCAGTTATCCAAAGTGCGTTGGGTAATAGTTTTCAAATTACTGGAATTCAAGATCCTCGAGAAGCCCAAAATCTTGCTTTATTATTAAGAGCAGGTTCACTACCCGCTACGATTAGTATCGCACAAGAAAGAACAGTGGGCCCCACATTAGGTAAAGAAAATATCGATAAAGGTTTATTATCAATCGCTATTGGATTTTTAATTGTCGTGGTATTTATGGCTATTTATTATCACGTCCTTGGTATTTTTGCCGATATTGCTTTACTGGTTAATTTAATCTTATTAGTGGCAGTGCTTTCTTTACTTGGTATGGTCCTCACCTTACCAGGTATTGCCGGGATTGTATTAACTGTCGGGATGGCCGTTGATGCAAACGTGCTAATTTTTGAGCGTATTCGTGAGGAAATGCGTAATGGCTTAACACCCCAGGCTTGTATCCAAGCAGGTTTTGGACGTGCTTTTTCCACGATTGTTGACTCGAACGTCACAACATTAATTGCTGCTTTAGCATTGTTTGGTATTGGTACCGGACCTATCAAAGGTTTCGCGGTGACTTTATCATTTGGTATTTTAACCTCAATGTTTACAGCAATTACGGGTACTCGTGCCATGGTGAATTTAACTTATGGCGGAAAACAAGTTAAAAAAATCTCAGTAGGTATTTAAACGATGGAATTTTTTAATCCTAATATGAATGTTGATTTTATGGCGTTACGTAAATGGACGACTTTATTTTCAACTTTATTATTTATTGCTTCAATCGCAGCATTAGTTGTTAACGGTTTGCATTTTGGACTGGATTTTACGGGCGGTATTCAAATTGAAGTCACTTATAAAAATCCGGCAAATATAAAACAAATTCGTCAACAATTAAAAGACGCCAATATTCACGAAGCCGTTGTGCAAACTTATGGGCGTTCAAATGATATTTTGATTAGTCTTGGTTTACCAAAAAATATGAAGAATGAAAAGATAGATCAAAAACAAGATGAGATTCGCGATAAAATCCAAGATATCTTACCAAATGCAACTGTTCAACGAATTGATTTTGTGGGACCGCAATTAGGTAAGGAACTCGCAACAAATGGGGCTTTGGCCTTAGTGATTGCGATGATAGGTACCATGATTTATATTTTATTGCGCTTTGAATATCGTTTTGCTGTGAGCTCAACGATTGCACTTATTCATGATCCGATGTTAATACTTGGGATATTTGCATTATTCCATGTTGAGTTTGATGTGAATGCGCTAGGCGCATTACTGGCAGTGATCGGATATTCACTTAACGACACCATTGTTGTTTTTGACCGTGTTCGAGAAAATTTCCGTAAGGTGCGTAAGGGCACACCGGCGGAAGTGATGAATTTATCCATTAACCAAACGATGTCTCGAACTATCATGACATCTTCATTAACACTCGTTGTCGTCGTTGTGTTATACTTTTTCGGTGGACAAATGATTCATAGTTTTTCTTTAGCCATGATTATTGGTATTGTAATTGGTACTTATTCATCGATATATGTTGCTGGTGCTTTGGCGCTCGCTATGGGCTTAAACAAGCAGGATTTAATGCCAACACCAAAAGCGGAGCTAGATGACAGGCCTTGAGGTGACACATGAAACAATTAATTCGAGTCGTGATTTTATTTGTCGTAGTGATAGCACTAGTCATTGTTGCTTATTTTTTAAATATTCATAAAAGTCAAAATCGAGTAGCTTTTCATCAAAAACTAGTCGATCAATTTTGTGAATGTAAATTCAATACGGCCTGTATTCAAACTGTCGCCAAAAAATTAATTGCAGATGAAAAATTCATTGGTTTAATTGATAATCCTGAAGATGTTGCCAAACTGAAATTAATTAAAGAACAATATAATAATTGCGCCAATAAATTACCTGAGAACTTAAGACCAAAATTAACACCAACCGAAAATCAAAGTTAATTTCATAACTTATGTTTTAATTATTGTAAACTCATCATAAAGATAAAGAAAGAAATCGAAAAGATGAAACCACGGTAGGATGGATGATTCCAACCGGATTTGTTAAGTTGATATCAGGGATGGTTAGTGTTTTATTTTGTGTTGATTATTTTCGATCTTGTTTAAAAAAGAAAAATAATTCTATTGATAATGATCAATCTGATGAAAATGATCATGAATCATAACATGAAAACTCGCCATGTTAATAAAGAGAACAATGAGTCTAACTAAATAAAAAATCTCAATAGGATAATACGTTTTACTGTTTTAACAGAGATAAAAATTCTGCCCGAGTTCTATCTTGTTCACGAAATGTGCCGGTCATCATTGATGTTGTTAAAACTGAATTTTGTTTCTCAACACCACGCATCATCATACAAAGATGTTTGGCTTCAATGATCACACCGACACCACGAGCATTGGTTACTTTTAATAGTGTATCGGCTATTTGTTTGGTGAGATTTTCTTGGATTTGTAATCTTCTTGCAAAATGATCAACTATTCGAGCAATTTTTGAAATCCCAATGACTTTACCTCGTGGCAAATAAGCAACATGACATTTGCCGATAAAGGGGAGTAAATGATGTTCACATAAAGAGAATAATTCAATTTCTTTGACGATAACCATTTCATCATTATCAGATTCATAGATAGCGGCATTGATAATAGTCTCTAAATCTTCCTGATAACCTTTAGTTAAGAAACGCAGTGCTTTTGCAGCACGATCTGGTGTTTTAATTAAACCTTCACGGTCACAATTTTCACCAATTTCGGTGATCAATTCACGATAAATTTCTGCTAAATGTTCCATAATCATTCTCATGTTGCACTCGAGTCGCTATTGTATATACTTACGCTTTTAATATCTATACACAAAAAATAATGGACTCGAATTGGCAACGACAATGGCAAGCATTATTAAAGCAGCAGGGTTTAATCTGGCAGTCACACTTGTCTATGTTAAATTCCACATTGCCAGAAAGTTTCATTGATTGGCAAAAAAGAATAGAACATTTATTACCTAAACCGAAGTCATCGAGTGATAAATTAGGACAATATTATCAAAATCTGATGGCATTAATTCACACTCATTGGCAACAAGTGTTACAAGCATATCAACGAGAAAAGATACCAACCAGTGTGGAAGAGCAAATTAAACTTTGGATAGTTTTAGCAGAAGACTCTTACAAAGAATTATTACAATCTGAGGCTTATGCTAAAGCTTATGGTGACGTGTGTAATGCTTGGTTTGAATCGAAAATGGAAAATCATCATGACTGATAATTTCGATTTTTCAACTTTATTAAGCCAAAAAACATTCACTGAATATTCAGGTTGTCGTCGAGCAGAAGTTTGGCAATTAGATGAAGTAAAATTATATCATTATCAAAATGATCATAAAAAGACATTACCTGTTCTAATTGTGTTTGCTTTAATCAATCGTCCTACTATTTTAGATTTATCAGAAAAAATGTCGCTTATTAAAAAATGTTTAGACTTGGGAATGGACATTTATTTAATTGATTGGGGCTATCCTAAAAAAGAAAACACCAATATTGGTTTATCTGACTATGTCTCAAAATATATTGATGGAGCTGTGAATTATATTTCTAAAGAAAGTAATATAAAAAAAATTAATCTCATGGGTATTTGCCAAGGTGGTGTTTTGAGTTTATGTTATGCGAGTCTTTTTTCGAAAAAATTAAAATCACTTGTTACCATGGTCACGCCTGTTGATTTTCGAACAAAAGAAGATCGCATTTATTCATTATTGAAATATGTGGATATGGATTTAATGGTGAAAGCATTGGGTAATATTCCAGGGAAATATATTACACAATTTTTTTTAAGTCTAAAGCCCTATGAGTTAACATGCGGTAAATTTTCTAAGTTATTAACATTAACACAAAATCAACAAGCGTTGACTCGTTATATGTTAGTTGAAAAATGGTTAATGGATAATCCAGATTTAGTTGGGCTTGCTGCAAAAGAATTTATTACTTATTTTTATCAACAAAATAAATTTCTTACGGGGGATTTAATAATAAATCATCAAGTAGTGAAATTAGAAAATATTCAAATTCCCATTCTCAATGTTATTGCCCTGCGAGATCATATTTCACCATCAAAAGCTTGCAAAGCGCTGAGGAATTTCATTGATTCAACAAGTTATCACGAATTTGAATTTGACAGTGGGCATATAGGTTTATATGTGAGTGAAAAGTCACAAAATATTATACCTCAGACCCTTACAAATTGGCTGATTTCATTGCATTTTTAATTGAAATTCTACTATGGTTTTTTATCGATACCCAACTAAACTTAAAGTATGACTTGGTTAATTATATTATTTCTTTTTATATTGTTGATTATGTTAATGGGTATAAGTTATTTATTCCTCTTAGCATCTCGATTGACTACGCCAGAAAAAGCGAAAGAATTTTCTCATTTAGTAATTTTGCATCGAGCTTATTGTGATGAATATCCAGAACAAACTTTAGAAGCTATTCAATATGTGCTTGATCAAGGTATAAAAGCACTAGAAGTGGATGTCATGCTAAGTAAAGATAATCATTTAATTGTTTATCATGATGAAAAGATGAATAGATTAAATCATTTGAACTCATCTATTACTGAGTTAACGTTAACTGAAATCAAACAATCACCCATAATTTACAATAACAAAACTTATAACATCGCAACATTAGAAGAAGTCATTCAACTTATTATCCGATATGATATAAAACTAGAAATTGATTTTAAAAATAGTCGTCGACGTCATATTAAAGCGGAATTAATAGCGAATTTGTTTAAACAATATAATTTGTATAATAATGTATATGTTTCTTCATTTTATCCCAGTATATTATATTCTGTGCGACGTAATGATCCTAAAATTATTACCGCTTTTGCAATCGCTGAAAAAGGTTTTGAAAATAGAATAATTAATCAAATCTATCATATTTTAGCACTATATTATTTTCCAAAAATATTAAAATCATCAATTGTTGAAATCGAGCAAGGTTTAATATCAACGAATTTAATTGATTATTGGCAAACTAGAGATAAAACAATTGTCGGTTGGAATATCAATGATGAACGATTGAAACATAATTTAGAAGAACTCGGTATAAGTTATGTATCGGACAGTATAGACTGACAATATTAACCGGGAGGCCATTGCATATGACGACCGGCCAATAAATGCAAATGGATATGAAAAACAGTTTGCCCACCATTTTGGTTGCAATTCATCACTAAACGATAACCTGTTTCAGCAATTTCATTTTCTTTTGCAATATGTTTGGCCGTTTGAATAAGATGACCAATTAGCATGGTATCTTCAGGTGTGCTATCGTTAATGGTTGCAATATGTTTACGTGGAATAATTAATTTATGAATGGGAGCTTGAGGGGTGATGTCATCGAAAGCCAAGACTTTTTCATCTTGGTAGATTAACGTGGTATTTATTTCACCCTTTGCGATTTTGCAAAAAATGCAATCCATAATAGTGACTCCTTTAACGATTTTTATCTTTATATCATTCTCTGAGATTCTGCTCAACTATCCGACTTAGATTTATTATCGACTACCACACATTGCAGTTCACCTTGCTTTAATGTCACCATGATATTTTCACCCTGATTAACTTCTGTATGTTTTGTTACAACATGATCATGTTGATCTCTTACAATTGCAAAGCCACGTTCTAGTGTATTCAATGGATTTAAAGTGTTTAATAAAGTTGTTTTGTGATGAATTTGTTGGTTAAGCTGAGTTAATTTTAGCAAAATTAAACGTTTTAGATTTTGCTGATAATAATTTATTTTGTTCTCATATTGATTAATTCGATAAGTTATATGTAATGGGTTTATTTGTTCAGCGAGCTGGATTAGTTGGGTTTGATATTTCTGTAGAAATAAATTGATCGCATAGATTAATTGATTTTCAGTATAATCTAGTCGTTGCGCGTATTCATTTAGTAATTGCCCTGGATGTTTTAATCTTTTTTGTAACAAGGTCAGTGCAAAATTAGACTCTCTTAATAATTTTGTCATAGCATTGATTAATTGCTGATATAAATATGAAAAGAGTTGAATCATTTCATCACGATTGGGACTGACTAATTCAGCAGCACTAGATGGTGTCGGTGCCCGTAAATCAGCAACAAAATCAGCGATAGTAAAATCAATTTCATGTCCAACACCTGAAACAATGGGCAGATGACTCGCAAAAATAGCTCGAGCGACAGACTCTTCATTGAAGGGCCATAAATCTTCGAGCGAGCCGCCACCTCGAGATAGAATTAATACATCACAATACTGGTGTAGGTTAGCTATTTCAATTGCATGACAAATTTCACTCGTAGCAAGTTTGCCTTGCACACTCGTTGGATAAACAACAATGGGTAATTGTGGAAATCTTCGTTGTAACACACTTAAAATATCTTTAATTGCCGCGCCGGTAGCAGACGTTATCACACCCAGACGTTGGCAATGTTTGGGAAGTGGTTTTTTATGTTTTTGATCAAATAAACCTTCTTTTTGTAATTTATTTTTTAACTGTTCAAATGCGATGCGTAGCGCGCCTTCACCTGCGGCTTCGGCATGATTGATTATTAATTGATAATCACCTCGAGGCGCATATAAACTCACTTTTGCACGTACAACAACTTGTAAACCATTTTTTAATGTGAGATTTAATTTAGAAGCGATACCTTTAAACAAAGCACAACGAATTTGAGCGTCTTTATCTTTTAATGAAAAATATAAATGACCTGAAACAGGTGTAGCAAGATTCGAGATTTCACCTTCCACCCAGACATCACCAAATTGACTTTCAAGGCATTGCTTGGTTTGTAAATTTAATTCTGATACTTTTAAAATTTGCTGCTTAACCATAAAAATATATTTTTTTCAAAATAAAAAGTATAGCTGCTTTAATAGCTTGGCAGCAAGAATTAAAAATTAAGCAACATTAAATTGAATACTTAACGTATTTTCTTGAGCAATCTCAGGAAAATACGCTTTATTCGTATGAGGATAATAAATTTTTCAACCATCATGATTAATTAAGATTAATATCGAAGCATTTATTAACAAATCAAATTCAAATAAATTGCTCGATTCAATGATTGTTTCTTTGTTCAAAAAGATGTTCGGTTCACTATGATAAATAAAAAAGACCATTAAGAGCTTGCATTTTTTGAATGAGTTATGTATCCTGTCCGGTTATTTTAACCTGTCCAGAAGGAGATTCTTTTATGCAAATTCTCCAAGAAGCGCTCACATTTGATGATGTTTTACTTGTGCCTCGATTTTCCGAAATATTACCTAAAGATGTTGATTTAGCGACGCAATTAACGCAAACAATTTCATTGAATATTCCATTGCTTGCCTCTGCCATGGATACAGTCACCGAATCCAGTCTTGCCATTGCACTCGCCGAAGAAGGCGGCATCGGCTTTGTTCATAAAAACATGACAATTGAAGAACAAGCCCAACAAGTAAGAAAAGTGAAAAAATTTGAAAGTGGAGTTATTCATGATCCCATTACGGTGGCGCCAGACATTACTGTTGGGACGTTGCTACGTATTACCGAAGCCAATTGTATTTCCGGTGTGCCCGTGGTTGACGGTGAAAATTTAGTGGGAATTGTCACACGTAGAGATGTGCGATTTGAAAATAATTTAGATCAAGCGGTGTCGAAAATCATGACACCCAAAGATCGATTAGTCACGGTCAAAGAAGGTGCGAGTAAAGAAGAAGTATTAAGTTTACTGCAACAAAATCGCATTGAAAAAATATTAGTTGTTGATGAGGCGTTTCAATTAAAAGGGATGATCACCGTCAAAGATATTCAAAAAGCCAAAGATAAACCGTTTGCTTGCCGAGATGAAAAAGGGCAATTACGCGTTGGCGCAGCAGTCGGTGTGGCTGAAGGTTCAAAGGAACGAATTGATGCTCTAATTAATGCCGGTGTGGATGTGGTGTTAGTGGATACTGCGCATGGTCACACTAAAGGTGTGATTGAACAAGTTAAATGGATAAAACAACACTATCCCGATGTGCCTGTCATAGGTGGAAATATTGCAACTGCTGATGCGGCAAAAGCATTAATTACAGCGGGTGCTGATGGTATCAAAGTGGGAATTGGTCCAGGATCTATTTGTACTACTCGCGTGGTCACCGGTGTCGGTGTGCCTCAAATTACAGCAATATCCAATGTTTCTCTTGAAGCAGCTAAACATCAAATTCCCGTTATTGCTGATGGTGGCGTTAGATTTTCGGGTGATTTATGTAAAGCACTTGCTGCTGGCGCAAACACTGTTATGGTCGGTAGTTTATTTGCCGGTACCGAAGAAGCGCCAGGTCAAGTTGAATTATATCAAGGTCGTTCTTATAAAACTTATCGCGGCATGGGCTCATTAGGGGCAATGGCACAAGCGCAAGGTTCGAGTGATCGTTATTTTCAAGAGTCGAAAAATGGTGCCGATAAATTAGTCCCTGAAGGCATTGAAGGACGAGTTCCGTACAAAGGTAGTTTAACAAATATCGTTCATCAATTAATGGGTGGTTTACGATCAGCGATGGGTTATACTGGTTGTAAAACTATTTCGCAATTACGAACAGACGTTCAATTTGTAAAAATTACTAATGCAGGTATGCGTGAAAGTCATGTTCATGATGTGGCAATTACCAAAGAAGCACCAAATTACTGGGTAGAATAAAATGACTGTCGATATTTATGATCAACGAATTTTAATTTTAGATTTTGGATCACAATACACGCAATTAATTGCACGCCGCGTGCGTGAATTAAATGTTTATTGTGAAATTCATCCTTTCGATATGTCCACAAAAGAAATTGAGTCCTTTGCACCTAGCGGCATTATTTTATCAGGCGGCCCACAAACGGTGACTTTGCAGGATACGCCTCGGGCGCAAAATTTAATTTTTGAATTAGGTTGTCCAGTGTTAGGGATTTGTTATGGCATGCAAACCATGGCGCAACAATTCGGTGGAAAAGTAAGTCAAAGTGAACACCGTGAATTTGGTTTTGCAAAAGTCAAAATAGCGAAACCGAATCGTTTACTTCATGATATCGCTGATGAGTCACTAGATGATGGTGAAGACTTACTTCATGTTTGGATGAGTCATGGTGATAAAGTGACGGCATTACCTGCTGGTTTTTCCTTAATGGCCGCGAGTGATAATTCACCGATTGCTGGAATGTTTAATGAAGATAAACAATTTTATGCAATTCAATTTCACCCAGAAGTGACTCATACTCGTCAAGGTAAACGCATTTTAGCCAATTTTATTCATGAAATTTGTGGATGTAAAAATAGTTGGACCAAAGAAAATATTATCGATAATGCTATCGAATCTATTCAAAAAGAAGTGAAACATGAAAAAGTTATTTTAGGTTTATCTGGCGGTGTCGATTCATCAGTTGTTGCAGCATTATTACATAAAGCGATTGGTGCGCGATTAATTTGTATTTTTGTGGATACCGGTTTATTGCGTTTAAATGAAAAAGATCAAGTTATGGCAACCTTTGCTAAACACATGGGCGTTACGGTTAAATGTATCGATGCCGAAGAAATTTTTTTAACCGCATTAAAAGATATCACCGATCCTGAAGAAAAACGAAAAATCGCCGGCAGAGTCTTTATCGAAGTGTTTCAACAACAAGCAAAACAATTTGGTGATGTAAAATATTTAGCACAAGGTACGATTTATCCCGATGTTATTGAGTCTGCTGCGGCTAAAACGGGAAAAGCCGAAGTCATCAAGTCACATCATAATGTTGGGGGCTTACCCGATACGCTAAATTTAAAATTAATAGAACCATTACGAGAATTATTTAAAGATGAAGTTCGTGAAATTGGTCTCGCCTTAGGTTTACCTTATGATATGATTTATCGCCATCCGTTTCCAGGGCCCGGTTTAGCGTTGAGAATATTAGGGCCTATCGAAAAACGATTTGCGGATATATTGCGCCATGCAGATCATATTTTTATTGAAGAATTAAAAAAACAAGATTTATATTATCAAGTATCGCAAGCGTTCGCTGTGTTTTTACCAATCAAATCTGTCGCAGTTAAAGGGGATGCTCGTTATTACGAATATGTTATCACTTTACGTGCGGTAAAAACGATTGACTTCATGACAGCAGAAAATGCACCACTTCCTCATCCTTTTTTACAACATGTTGCAGGCCGAATTTGTAATGAGTGTGCCCATGTTTCTCGTGTTGTTTATGATATTACATCTAAACCACCTGCTACGATTGAGTGGGAATAATTTTATTAAATATACCTTATTACCTTAATCTTTTTATCAAATAGTTAAAATTCCCAGATATTTTTAGCTAAATTGTTAGGGGAGGCAATATGCTTTTAACTATTTTTTAATAGTATAAAAATTGTACGCTCTTAGTTTTTTTCAAAAATGACTAATCCAATTTAAATGTTTTTATCGTCTAAAATTCAGTTTAATTGTTAGTAATAATACCGAAAACAATAATAAAGGAAAAAAACAATGAAAACATTCAACTCAGAAAAAGACTTTCCAAACGCCAACGCTGATTATCCTTCACTTAATGAAGGCACAATGCCTGATTTAGGTGTGGATCAAAAATTATTAGTTAAAATTGATGGAAGCCCGAATGTCTATTACGTTATTGAAGACCAAGCTGAATTAACAGCTATTCAAGAACGTATTCCTGGTGACGTGAATTATTGTGTCGTAGGGAGTAAAGAATTAGATGAATTCAATCCTCGTGATTTACCTTTAGCGCAGTTCCAAGAATTTATTGCCGTACCAGTTCGTGATGAAGATGACACTGAAGTTGAACAACAACTTCAAAACGGTAGTAACGGTTGCTTATCTCGATTTTGGCGTGGTGTCAAAGCTTTTGCGGGTTCTCTCGAAGCATTACCAACCGCATTAGGTCCCTCGATTGTGGCAATTACATTAGCAAAAACAGATGCCTTAGGTGAAGTTAGTGATGCCACTAAATTAGGCGCTGCTGGATTATACTTGGTTTGTAGCACTGTTGGGCTATGGTTTAAATATGGTTTTGTTGGTTCACAACATACGAAAGGGAGTGAAGTGCAAGGTGCTCCAGTAGATGCTGAGAGTCGAAACAAAACGAATTATCTCTACGTGTTTGGTCTTTGCCTTTGGACGGCGACAGAAGTTTGTGATGCTGTGGTTGCGGCAACGACAACTTATAATTCAACGATGATGAAAATTGGCGCGTCTCTGTTACTCGGAGGTGGTAAAGGATTAAAAACACTCACTTTCGATGCGCAAATTGTTTGGGATTATCTCATGCGCCAGGATCCCACACTCTTACCACTCTCTGAACATGCTTTGATTGGCCACTATTATAAACATCAACGAGGAATAGCTGCGGCATTACGTGAAATTTATGGCCCATTGATTGGCGGAATTCATTGTAAAAAACTCTATTTATTAGCAGAGCTTTTTCGTGAAACATTTCCTGGTATGAAAAAACTAGGTGTCGATGTTTGTCTTGGTATAGCGGCAGGTGTCGTGATGCCTTTTGTTTATTCTTATGGTGCTGTGTTAACTACCGGATATGATATGAGTAAAGGTCTTGAGTTTTTAAATTCAAGCTTACCTGAGGAACAACGTCTCGCAAAAACACCAGCATTAACCCGATTGAATCTATCAAAACTATCGCCTGAAGCAAATATTTTTCTAAGTAAGCTTGCAAGATTGGGCCATGGTTTTACAGTGACTGAAAAATTTCCAGCAAAGTTACTTGCAAAAATGATGGTCGGTACTAATGGTGTATTTGGTCAAGGTGCTTTATATGCTCAAACAGGTTATGAAGCGATTGGCCAAGAGGCGATAACACGAATTAACCATAATGCGGATTTACAAGGTTCACCCGCATTGCTCACTATAACGGTTGTTGCCGGTGCGGTTGCGATATCGATCACTTCAGGTAAAACAAAACCACTGATTACTGGTGGTGATTTAAGAAAATTATTTGAAGAATTCGAAACGCATGACCAAACTTTAAGAGTTGGAGCTTTAGGCTATTCACAAGCAGATTCCTAACTTTTAACAAATCATTTAGTAAAAAAAGCCTTTTAATTAAGGCTTTTTTTGTTGGTTAATATTAATTCAGGACTTACGCAAAACGAAGATTTTGTTTGTGGTCGAGGCATAATCTGCAGTG
>CAYGUK010000100.1:0-14378 GCA_964352985.1 uncultured Legionellales bacterium | reverse complement strand
TAGTTAAAGCATCATTGATGGAATAAACCATTTTGACGTTTGCGCCTTTTGCTTTTGCTTTAAGGAGACTAATTTGATCACTCCCAGGGACTCGTAGCATATCACCATAACTACATAAAATGATATTATCTTGTTTTGCTAACCAGATAGCCTGATCAATTCGACTCATAGGTAAGACACAAACAGGACATCCTGGACCATGGATCATTTCGATATTTTCGGGTAATAAATCATTAATCCCATAACGGTGAATTGCATGTGTGTGCCCACCGCAAAATTCCATTATTCTATAATGCTTTTCAGGGAAATGACTACTCGCAATTTTGTTAGCGATTTTTTTGGCGAGTTGTCCATCACGAAATTCTTTAATATATTTCATGTTGAACCTCAGCGATTTCTTGTAATAAACTTAAAGTTTTCTTTGCTTCATTTTCATCAATTTTAGCTAATGCAAATCCAACGTGGATCAAAATATAATCACCAACTTGGATATTATCGATTAAATGAGTAGAAATAATTTTTTCAATTCCACCGACACTCGCAATAACTTGTTGCTGAGGTAGAAGTTTGATCACTTGTGCAGGAATTGCTAAACACATTTTTGTTCACCTTCTAAATAATCTAATCCTGCTATAAATGCTTGACCTAAACTAATATTCGCATCATTAAATGGTATCATTCGAGGTAATAATATTTTACTCTTTATTGGCATCAATCGAATAAATGTTTCTGTTAAAAATTTATTTTGCCAACATCCACCACTAATAATCACTGTTGAAATATTTGTTTTTTCCATGTTTTCAGTTACCCATCGACTCAGCCCGTTAGCTAATGTTCCATGAAACAGATTAGCACCCTGCTCTTTATCTTTAATATCAATTAAATTTTTGAATAAGGGTAAAATATTTAACTGGTTGTTAATAATCTCAAAACCTTGATCTAAAATTTGAGGCAACGTGACAAATTTTTCTAAGGCCATCGCAGCATGACCTTCAAACTCATTAAAGTGAATAATATTTAATAAACTGCTTGCAGCATCAAAATAGCGACCACAACTAGAAGACAAAGGACAGTGAATATTCTTATCTAACATTTCGATGATTTCATTTGAATTAGGATAGCAACGACTATTTAAACGATCCAATTGATATAAAATACTCAGTGCCATGCGCCAAGGCGCTCTAGCAGCTTTATCGCCCCCAGGCATCGGTATTTTTTGCAACGATCCAAGATGTTGAAATTGTGTATTTTCATAAAGGATTAATTCTCCACCCCATGCTTCACCATGATAACCATAGCCATAACCATCTAATGCTAATCCCAGTGCTTTTCCAATAAATCCATGTTCACATGCCACTGCTGCAATATGAGCATGATGGTGTTGAATAGGGTAACAGGGTAAATTAAACTCACCTGCAAGATACGTTGTTAAAAAATTAGGATGACAATCATGAGCGATTGCAACAGGTGAGATATTCAAATTTCGAGTTAATGTGTTTATCGTCGCTTTTAAGCGTTCCACGCCTTTTTTATTAATAATATTACCAACATGAGGTGATATAAATGCAAAATCATTTTTTATACATGTAATGGTGTTTTTAAGTTCTGCACCTAACGCTAAGATAGGAGGCAAGGACTTAACTAAATTTAATTTTAATGGCGTTATACCTCTTCCACCTCTCAGGATAGAAGGCTTAGCATTAATCAAAGAAACAATTGAATCATCCGCATGATTGATAATATCGCGATTAAAAGTAACAATTATATCTGCAATGTCGCAAAGGGTTTTATTTGCTTCATCATTATCAATTAAAATAGGCTCATCACTACTATTTGCACTGGTGACAACTAATATTAAATCACAATTGCTATGGTCAAAATCAATATCCTTATTCGTTTGGAGTAAATAATAATAAAATAACAAATAATGCATCGCGCTATAAGGCAACATAATACCTAGAGAATTCATTCCGGGAGCAATATTATTAGTTAAATTAATTCTGTTTTTTTGATGTTTCTTTAATAAGACAATTGGACGTGTTCTACTTTGTAGTGAATTGAGACTATTTTCATCGAGTTCAACAAAATTTGATATACTAGATTTATTTAATGCCATTAATGCAAATGGCTTGCTTGACCTTTTTTTTCTTTTCCGTAATTTTTTCACTGCTTGGTGATTACTTGCATCACAGATCAATTGAAAACCGCCGAGAGATTTAATGGCAATGATCTTCCCTGCAAGTATATTTTGTAACACATCGGAAATATCAAACGAATATTTTGGACCACAATTTACACACGCGATTGTTTGAGCATGAAATCGTTTATCAGTGGGAGTATGGTATTCTTTTTCACAATCTTGACATAATGAAAAATTTTTCATTGCTGTGCGAATTCTATCAAATGGCATTTTTTCAGTAATAGAATAACGTGGTCCACAATTCGTGCAACTGATAAAGGGATAACGATAATATCGAGATAAGGGATCAATTAATTCTTTTAAACAACCGTCACAGATTGTTATATCTGGGATCAAATCAGTACTTGGATTCATAACAGAACTGGGTTGAATCACAAACTCAGTATATTGTTTTTTTAAAATCTTTTTGGTAATTTTAAATTCATCTACGATTGCTAATGGAGGAAGCGTTTTTTTAAATGCTGAAATAAATGAATCTACAAGTTCACCTTGTATCATAATTTCAACACCACAACCTACATTTTTAACGTAACCTTTCAGATTAAACCGGATGGCAAGACGAAAAACAAATGGTCTAAATCCCACACCTTGTACTCGTCCATTAACATGAATTAAATAGGTTAAAATTGTTTTTTCACTCATTCCAACTATCATAGATAATTCATTCTACGCTGTTGTCAAGCCATGACTCTGGTGTTTTATAAAATCTATCCATTTTTCCATTCCTTCACCTGTAGTTGCAGATAAAGAAATGATTTTCAACTTTGGATTAACCTGTTTTGCATTTTTAATACATCGCGCAATATCAAATTGAACATAGGGTAATAAATCTATTTTATTAATTATCATGAGTTGACTACTAGCAAACATATAAGGATATTTTAATGGTTTATTATCCCCTTCGGTTACCGATGTGATCACAACTCGACAATGCTCACCTAAGTCAAAAAGTGCTGGACAAACTAAGTTGCCGACATTTTCTATGAATAAAACACTATTAGAAGCAATATTTTTTTGATGAAGAAGTTCATGTATCATCTTTGCATCAAGGTGACAAATTTTACCGGTATTAATTTGCCATGCAATCGCACCAGCTTTTGTAATAAGCTGTGTATCTTCATCCGTATGTTGATCACCTTCAATCACTGTGATAGGTAATATATTATTAATCGATTTAATTGTGCTCGTTAATAATGTCGTTTTACCTGCGCCAGGACTCGAAACTAAGTTTAATGCATAAATATTTTTCTCATTAAAATGTAATTTATTGTGTGTTGAAAATTGATGATTAAATGCCTGTATATCATGATCTAATTCAATGGATTTAGTTTGATCATGATGATGGATATCATCACAACCACAAGTACCACACATTACACCACCTCCAAGTTTTTCATTATAATTGCTTGTTTTGTCATAACAACATAATCAAACATCCCACAATTAGGACAACAACCAAATGGTGACTGAATATATTGTGTTGTTTTACATTTGCTACAATAAATTTCAGTGGGGATGGTTTCAATTACTAATGTTGCATCTTCTGCACAACTATTTTTTTTGCATATTTCAAATGCAAATTGCAATGCTTCTTCATCAATACAACTTTGACTACTGAGGCTAATCCTCACACTTTTTACGCTTTTGAAAAGGTGAACATCCTTGTTCCTAATAACTTCATCCATGATTCGTTGACAAATTGAAAACTCATGCATTATTTTTTATGAACACGTATTAATATCACATCTTTATCAGCATGATGCGCTACAGAGTTTGCCGTCGACCCTAATAAAGCAGAAAAACCATGACGACCATGGCTACCAATGATGATCGCATCGGCGCTAATTTTTTCGCTCAATTCAAGAATTTGATCACGCGCATAACCAATTAAGACATGTTGATTATCTGCGTTGATATGATATGCTGAACCAATGTTACTTAATTCTTCTTTCGCATTTTTCACCGCTTCTTGTTCATATTCCGCCATGTCGATAAAACCATAAGCATTCGCAGTGATAGGATGAACAACATGGACTAAGCTTAATTTTGCATCAAAACATTTGGCAAAATAGCTTGCTTTTTCCATTAATTCATCATTATCTAATTCTAAATCTGTTGCTACTAAAAAATGTTTATATTGAGTCACATTAATCTCCTTAACTTAAGCAATAATTTACTTTAACAATAAGTGAGTCAAGCTTATATGATCTATATCAAGTTTTACAACTTTAGAATAACTTCTAATAAATAGAATAATTGGAAATGATTGACACTTATTCCTCACCAAGACAAAATGACGTTTTAGCATAAAAATCATCTTTTTAGGGATCCCTGATGAACTATATAGAAAATTATACTTTTGATGAAATTGATTTAGGTCAACAAGCTTCCATTACTCGTACGCTCACTCAACAAGATATTCTGATGTTTGCAGCAGTATCTGGTGATGTAAATCCAGCACATCTTGATCCAGACTTTGCTAAAACTGATTTATTTCACCATATTGTAGGACATGGTATGTGGTCTGCAACCTTAATTTCAACTGTATTGGGAACAAAGCTACCTGGTGCCGGCACAATTTATCTTGATCAATCCTTAGCGTTTAAACATCCTATTGCAATTGGTGATACGATTACTGTCACGGTCAAAGTGTTAGAAAAAAATAAAGATAAAAATCAAATTACACTATCCACTCAATGTATCAATCAACATGGAAAAATTATTCTATACGGTCAAGCCTTAGTGCTTGCCCCAGCAGAAAAAATCCGTCATCCTGTTATTCAATTACCTGAAATAAAATTTGAATATCAAGCAGCGCACTTACTGAAAGTGTTAGAACACGCAAAAACACTTAATGTAGCAAAAACCGCTGTTGTTCATCCTACGAGTGGTGAAGCACTAATGGGCGCCATTAAAGCCAGTGAAGAAAATTTAATTCAACCCATATTAATTGGTCCTAAAAATAAAATACTGCAAGCAGCAAAAGAAACAGAAATTTCACTTGATAACTTTGAGCTCATCGACACACCTCATAGTCACGCGGCAGCTGAAATTGCAGCTAAGCTCGCGTTTGAAGGTAATGTCGATATGATCATGAAAGGCAGTCTTCACACCGATGAATTATTACATGCTTGTTTAAAAGGGCAATACCAATTAAAAACAGATCGTCGTTTAAGTCACGTTTTTGTGATGGATGTGCCAAGTTATCCTAAACTGTTACTTATTACTGATGCCGCAATTAATATTGAACCGTGCTTAGAAGATAAAGTAAGTATTTTACAAAATGCCATTGATCTAGCCATAGCCATTGGCATTGTCACCCCCAAAGTCGCCATTTTATCCGCCACTGAAACAGTCAATCCAAAATTAAAATCTACAATTGATGCCAGTGCTTTATGTAAAATGGCAGATCGAGGTCAAATAAAAGGTGCTATTCTAGATGGTCCGCTGGCTTTTGATAATGCGGTTTCTTTACAAGCAGCAAATATAAAAAATATTATTTCTCCTGTTGCAGGAAAAGCCGATATTTTACTCGTACCCGATTTAGAAAGTGGTAACATGTTAGCGAAACAATTAGATTATTTAGCGAATGCAAAATCCGCCGGCATTGCACTTGGGGCGAAAGTTCCCATCATTTTAACATCTCGTGCAGATACCGCAGAAGAACGCGTGATGTCTTGCGCTTTAGGTTTACATTTCTTACACTTTAAAGAAGTTTCAGTTAACGCAAACAAGGAGTAGTTCAAATGAGCGAAAAACCCATTGGCATTATGATTGCAGGTTGTGCGCAACAAGGCATGCAAGAGTATGTTAAAAACTATCTCAATGAAATTATGGAAAAATCACAACATGATGAGGGATGTATTATCTACAACATTCATCAATCAACACAAAATCCATTAGAATTTATGGTGTATATGTTATGGAAATCACAATCATTATTTGAAAAACACAATGAAAAACCTTACATGAAAGAATTTCGTGAGAAATTATCCCATGATTTATTTCCCTTGCAATCACCCAAAACATTTTGGACATTGATTAATGACTGAAACGATTTTAGTCATAAATGCCGGCTCATCCTCTATTAAAATTGCAGTATTTGATGTTAAAAATTTAACTCTATTATTTCAAGCCCATTTGGATTTATTTAGCACCCCCAGTTTCTTTACAGTTAAAAACCAACGAGATGAAATTCAATATCAACAACAATATGCTTCAAACAATCATGAAGATCATTATCAAGCCGCTATTGATCAATTAATGATTTGGTTAAAACTCATGGAACAAAATTATCATTTAAAAGCCATTGGTCATCGTATTGTTCATGGCGGTGACAAGTATCATGAACCAACGCGAATCAATAATGCAATTCTCGCGCAATTAAAAAAATACATTCCTCTTGCCCCTTTGCATCAACCGTTTAATTTAGCCGCAATTGAAAAATTGAACCTGTTCTATCAAAAAATTCCACAAATTGGATGTTTTGATACCGCGTTTCATGCTCATCATCAACAATGCGAAACTCTTTTTGCTATCCCCACAGAATTTTATAAAAAAGGGGTTAAACGTTATGGTTTTCATGGTTTATCTTATGATTATATCGCACATCATTTACCAGATAAGCTCGGTGACAAAATCATTATTGCCCATCTTGGTCAAGGTGCCAGTATGTGTGCTCTACAAAATAAAAAAAGTATCGCAACAACCATGGGTTTTTCAGCGCTTGATGGTTTAATAATGGGTTCACGTTGCGGTAATATCGATCCAGGCATCTTACTTTATTTATTACAGGAAAAAAATTTTTCCCCCAGTCAACTCACCCATTTTTTATATAAAGAATGCGGTTTACTCGGCGTTTCAGGGTTAAGTGCTGATATGCGAACATTACATCAAAGTCTAGAACCCGCAGCAAAAACTGCCATTGATTTATTTATCTATCATGTAAAACTCGCTATGGGATCACTCATTGCCGCTTTAGGTGGTTTGGATGCGTTAATATTCACAGCAGGTATTGGTGAAAATGATGCTGAAATACGTGAAAAAATCTGTCACTCATTTAGATTTCTCGGTATGTCAATTGACGAGCAAGCAAATGCGCATCATCAAACTTTTATTCAGCATGAAAAAAGTCAAATAAAAATCTTAGTTATACCGACTAATGAAGAATTAATGATTGCTAAATACACTCGATCACTTGTCTCTGAATAATATTTAACGACCAAAATCAGATAGCGTAAAATAAAACGTTGTACCTTGATTCTCACTGGTTTCAAACCAAATTTTAGAATTATGTAAATCAAGAATTTTTTTAACGGTCGCTAATCCTAATCCTGATGTTTTATGTTCATCAGAAAGACCATTTTGACTTAATCTAAATAATTTTTGTTGTTCTGCTTTATTAATACCTTGACCATTATCTTTGACACTGATAATAATTTCTTGCATATCATGTTGACGAAACACTTGTTTATCTTCATATTGCCAATCAATGGTGATGGTTGGATTGTTGGGACTGTATTTTATGGCGTTGATAATCAAATGCCAAAAAACATCACCAATCAATTTACCATCACATCGAATAGTGGGTAACGGTTTTTCAATTTGAATAGTAGCTTTTTTTTCTGTTAATAAAGGTGCTAAGGTCACTTTAAGATTATCAACAATTGATTGAATATTATTTTCTTCAATTAATAAATCTAAATTATCCAAACGCATAAAATTAATTAACGCATTCACCTTATTTTGCATAGTGGTTAATGTAGGTTGAAGTTGTTTAATTTTATTATCGTCAGTTGCTTTAGGAAGATTTTCTAACATATCCGTGATTGGATTTTTAAAATCATCAATCATGACTTGTCGTAAATCAGATACGAATTGGATTTCACTATCGACATAGGTGATATCACTTTGAATAGCGATATAACCTTTTATTTGATCACAAACATCCGTAATCGGTGCAATTTTTAAGTGAACATGATAAGGCTCACCATTTTTTTTGATATTAGTAACATGCCCATCCCAGCGATAACCCTCTGAAATTTGCTGCCACATATTTTGGTAAAATACTTCGGTGTGTCGTTGACTCCGCCACATTGATGGCCTTTTACCCAAAATATCAATTAAATTATAGCCCGTCACATCGATAAAATGTTGATTAGCATAAACAATAAAACCATTCACATCAGTGATGACGATTGATTCATTTGCTAATTCAATCGCAGTATTAATAATATCTGAAGAAGAAAATAAATCATTGAGTTGGCTTGACTCGTTAATATTGGCTGGTTTCTGGCTCATTGTTTAATCCTTTACTGAGTTTACTATTCCTCACTGCCTGATACTATTGTATGCGAAAAAGTAGGATGATGGAAATTTTCTTCATTTTCGACATGATCGTCATGTGTCTCTTGATGAAGTGGATGAAAATGATAGCCAAAATCTAAAATATGTTTCCAAGAACGCGCATGAAAAACTAAATCAAGCACACCATATTGATCTTCATGTTGTAATGCTTTTTCTGCTTCTTGTAATTCTTTCACTCGATTACTGGCTTCTTTTAATTCGTGTTGATATTTTTCAAACGTTGAAATATTAATTAATTTAGCATCTTTTAATCTTTCAATTTCTTCACAACTATGCTGATATAAATGTGCTAAATGAGAAATAAAATGAAAAATATGATGAAGATGTGAATGTAAATTTGCATGATGTAATGCGGCATGCATGGCTTCATTTTCAAGTTTTTGTTTTTCATCTTCACGTTCTTTATTTTTCATGAGGTTTTCTAACATTTCATGATTAAACATATGAAGATGATGTTTAATATATTCGAGTAAATGCGCGCGGTATTCTATTTGTAATTTCGTCGTTTCTATCACCGCGTGTTGTTGCTCATTACAAAATTGATTACATTCTATGGTTTGTTCATTAAAATGTTGTAAGTGTGTCAGTAAGTGTAAAGTTTCTGTGAGAATTTCACTTTGCTCTTGTAATAAATGATAAGCTTGATGTTCACGTTTGTGATTGACAAATTCATGATAACGAACCATATTTTCATTTGCTTGGCTCAAAGTTTCTTCAAGTGTTTTAGCGAAATCTTCGGGAACACTATGTGCTGCTGCTGGCATGATATAACCTCTTGATATCCTGAATTTCATTATAGGTTATTCTTGGTATTCGTTACTTGATCTTGATCAATTAAACCAATAAACACAAATCACAATTTGGATGATTGAATAACAAACAATTCATTTCTTGAATAATAGTCGCATTGTACCCAGCCTTGTGATAGATCAACAGATCAATACCATTGTCTGACAGCATTTCACATAATTCATGAAGACTGGCTGCTGAAAATAAATATTGATCATCCACCGGTACTGATAAATCTCGACCTAAACTGACTAACTTACCGTTAATATGATGTTGATTATATTTTTGTGCTAATTGATTCGCACAACTTAAAATATAGCCTAAACTCAATCTCGCACAATAAAATGACGCTAATTGACAAACCTTAGCTATTTCAGTTTGTGTGACAGAATTTGGTACTAAAAACAGTAAATTACTATACATCATCATAAGTTTATTTTAGAACAAATGAGAAAATCTAAAATTGATATAGATCAAACATTCAGTGAAAAGGGGGGCTACTCATCTTCACAAGATAATATTTGTAATTGACGCATGTCTTGCAAAATAACTTGACGATGATGACTCTCAACAATCTTGTCAGTTTGCAATTTTGAGAATAACCGGCTAACTGTCTCGGTAGCGATACCCAAAAAAGTCCCCATCTCAGCACGAGACATCGAAAGAGAAAATTCGCGAGGTGAATAACCACGACGTTGAAATCGGGCTGATAACGTTAATAAAAAATGCGCTAGCCTCGCCATCGCAGACGCATTGGGATTGACAATTTGTTTGTTCGACATTTTTTGACTCATTAAATCAATAATTTGCCGATGTAGTTTTGGAATGGTTTCACCGAGTAGGGTTAAATCATCAAAGGGAATTTGACACACTGAGCTGGTTTCAAGCGCAATAGCCGCATCGGGATATTGTTTACCGTGGATAGCATCAAACCCTAATAATTCACCACTAATATAAAACCCACTAATGGTTTCTAAACCTTCGCTATTACTATGACACGTTTTAAATGAGCCAGAACGAATTGCATAAATAAATTTAAACGGATCTTTGTAATGAAATAAATAGTCTCCCCGTTTCACGGTTTGCTGTTTTTTAATAATATTTTCGAGCGCTGACGTTTCTTCAGTGGTTAAACTTAAAGGTAAACATAATTTACTCAGTGAGCAAGTATTACAGTCTTGTTTAATCGGTTTCGAGGACTCTTTCATGCATGGCATGATAGCACAGCATTGGCGAATCTCAACTATTTTAATTGCGCATTAAAACAGAAAATTAGGACAAAAAAAGCCTAATTTTCTGTTTTGAAAAAAGCTAAAAATTTAAATGCGATAACCAATACCCACACCCCAAACAATAGGGTGAATGATATTGGATGGTGAAAGTCGGTGGTAAAACCGTTGCTTTCCCCAAAATGAATTGCCCACCGTGACATTATGCCGGCTAGTTGCCAGTATTAATTCTGCTGATATATTTTGAGTAAAGAAATAGCTGACATCCAGTTCAGGTGTCAAACGGTTACTAATATGAGTCACACTCCCACCACGCCAATGCACATCCTGTAGCAATTGCAATTTTACACGTATTTTGAAACATCTCCCTGCCCCTTTAGTAATACGTTAAAATAAGAATTCTAGTATAAATCTCTAACTTACGTTCGTAAACTAGATTTCACTCCCGATTTGCTGCAGATTTTCTATGTAGAAATAACCAGTTTTATTCTGTCGTTATTTTAAATATATTAAAGGTTAGGATATTTGATAAAAAAAATAAAGAGTATACACATGGCCTATTCAGATTTAGATCAATATTTTATTAAAATGCTAACAAATAAATTTATAGAATTATCTCAAGAGGATGAAACACGGTGTCTTAAAATAAGCGATTTAAAATATAGTGTGGCTGATCATGCCCCTGGAAAATGGATTAAATATACAGGCACAGCCTCTTTTATTCTAGATGTAGCAAGCAGTAGCAGTGCCGCTTCAGCTGACTCCCAACTTATAATAGCTTGTTGCACTTTTACTATGTCACAAAACCTAAGACCACAAATGTTGAAAACTCAACCTCCATGTTATTTTGAAATGACATTAAAAAAATAAAATATATACTTAACAGTTTTGTTGATTAAACGTAAAATCAAGTTTATGATAAAATCAACACTACAGTCATTATTAAAAATTGAATGCCAGCAAGCACACGATGAAGGAAAAGATATTTCAGCTTTAGCTCATCGCCTTGAAAATATTAAACATCCCCATGAAGCCATTGAATTATTTCTTGCAATTCAAAAAACGCCTATTTCTCTGAATTATAAATATATTGAACCCAATGATTTAGCCGATATTTTACAATATAGTCCAAAATATCATCACAAAAAAAAACCTCTCAACTTTGATCGTAAAACCTATTTTAATAAAATTTATGGTGCTGTGTTAGGAAAATGTGCAGGTTGTTTATTAGGCAAACCCATCGAAGGTTGGCCACGTGAAACAATTATTCAATTTTTATCTTCCACAAATAATTTACCATTAAAAAAATTTCCGCATAAAGATTTAATTCATCATTCGCTCAAAGATTATGATATCGATTTAAAAATGGATGATGTTGATTACCATACCTTTGAACATGGCATGCCTGAAGACGATGATGTCAATTATTTATTATTACAATATCAATTAATAAAAAAACGAGGTTTAAATTTTAAATCTCGTCATGTTGCAGAATGTTGGCTTGATTTATTACCCCACTCTCGATTATATACAGCAGAAAGATTAGCTTATCGAAATTTCACACATCAAATTTTACCACCAGTTTCTGCTTATTATTGTAATCCCTATCGTGAATGGGTTGGCGCGCAAATTCGGGCAGATTATTTTGGTTATATTAGCCTAGGTAATAGCGCTCTCGCTGCAACACTTGCTTGGCGCGATGCGAGAGTTTCACATGTAAAAAATGGGATTTATGGTGCGATTTGGCTTGCTGTGATGTATAGCTTAATTGATGAAACCGGTGTGAATGAAACGCTAATGACAAGAGCCTTGCAATTTATTCCATCAACATCACGTTTTTATGAAGAAATTATGACAATCATTAATCGCCATAATATGGGACAAAGTTATATTGAAATTATTAATCATATCCACCAAAAATATAATGAAAAAAATATTCATCATTGGTGCCATGTCATTCCTAATGCAATGATTATTGCAACCGCGCTTTTATACTCATGCCAAAACCCGCTAAAATCCCTGGAGATATCACTCACTGCTGGCTTTGATACCGATAGTAATAGCGCAACCCTCGGATCTTTGTTAGGTTTTTATTACGGTGCGAAACGCCTTCCAGAATTTATGATCGATCATTTTGCTGATACGATTCATTCATCAATTGTGGGTATGAATCACATATCTATAGAAAAATTTACGCAAAATATACTGTGCCAAATAAATACTTTATTTACGTTATCATAAAATTTGTAATAATTTCCTAAGAATAAATTGTTATATTTTTTAGTTAAAATTAAAATAAGAAAATAATAACATGTATACACAATTACCTAGTGCTTTATTAGTTGTTAGCAACTATTGTAGAATCCATCATCTCGATTCTGATCCAATAGCAAGTTTTCCCCAGTTAATCTCTAGAAGGTCGAGAAGTGTTAGTCAACCACATCCAGTCCTAAAACTTAAAGCAGGATTAGAATATTATCAAGGCAAAGTCCTTCGCTATAACCAAGTTATCGAAGGGATGAAGGCGGTACCAACTAAAGCTGATATCAGTTCTCTCTCTCGACGAGCAAAAAAACTCAATAATAATGTAAGAGAATTATTAACAGAATTAACCCACAACACACCACTTCGCCAAAGTTTTTTGCAAAATTATATTTTGAGAATAGAAGATGCTGCTCGTGAATATAAGCTATTACAAGAAAAATTAGAAAGTTATGATAGTGATTTTTCAGAAGACATTACTACCTTTCAAGAACAAGCCGCAGAAATGATTACATTTTTTGGTTATTTTCAGGATAATTATGAAAGTTTCATTGAGTCAATTTATCAAAGCGATGACGATGATCAACGTCATATCGATCGTTTAGATTTATTAGAACTCTACCAGGCAGTCAATAAAACAATGTGCCCACAACAAAGTACCAAAGACGTAGATAAAACCGTTCAAACAATTCAATCATTACAAACAAAAAAACCATTAGGTAGTTCGGATGAACTCGATTTAGAAATTGCGAAAGACCATGTTAAAGGCGCAGGTCAATTGCTCTCAGTTATTGTTCACGCATGTTTACCTCGCTTTGCAGAGTTTCGTGAAGGATTTTCAGGATTACCAACGACTCAAACTTTACATAACAAAATGGAAGAAATGGATCGAAGTGATTTTGATTCCTTGCTGGGTTTCCCTCA
Organism: uncultured Legionellales bacterium; assembly: GCA_964352985.1. Classification (GTDB taxonomy): domain Bacteria; phylum Pseudomonadota; class Gammaproteobacteria; order JAHCLG01; family JAHCLG01; genus CAYGUK01. The sequence goes on along the minus strand of CAYGUK010000100.1, from coordinate 608 downwards.
AAAATCAAAAGAACTTTTATTACAATTTGCATTGTTACCCCTGGGAAGTAAAGATAAAAATAGACGATCAATGAAAGTTTATAATACTGCGCATCATTTAGGTGAATTGATGATCAGAATGCACTTTACGCTCGTTGATCATAGTGCACTTTTTAACACTGCAGACCGAGCCCTATTAACCACATTAGAACAAACAATTGGTACGATAATAAACTTGCTTGATAATAATACTTTAAATGAAAAAAAGTTATTGGCATTACTTAGAAAAGTTGCTAATAAATTACCCGAGGTCAATAATCTTTATACCGCATTTTTTAATGATTACCCTTATTTCAAACCAAGAGTGCCTGTAGATTTTGTCAGTATAGGAACTTACATGACAGAAACACTCGATAGCTTAGAGGTAGAATTAAAACGAGATTATTATTTAAAACAATCCGCGTCAAAATCTTCTCTTCAACCTTTAGAAAAAGAACATGGTTTTGGTTCTGATACCTCTGCTAGCAAAAAACAAAAAAATTTGCTGCATCCGAGACCTGGAACCCCCATCCCAAATAAATGAAATGGACCCACCCACTTTAAAACGGCTTCGTAATGAGCCACTATAG
>CAYGUK010000099.1:0-14522 GCA_964352985.1 uncultured Legionellales bacterium | reverse complement strand
CGCGACGTCCCCTCGTGACCAGTCAAAAAAAGGGTCAGAATATCCACCCTCCGTAGCGCATTATCGCAAAACAACTGAGATCTCTTCTTCCGAAGGCGAACAAAATGTTTCGACTTACACCTTATCTTTTCCTCATCCTATTGCCAATATTGTTGTGAATTTTCCTTCCGGTAAAAGAATTATTTTTGCGCCATTTGCTAAAACAGTGACGGGCTGTAGTTTTCCATCGATAAATTTATCACCGAATGCCTTCCAACCCACAAATGCAATCACTGATTTTAATATTGAAGAAATTACACCAACAACAGGTCGTTTTCGTATTAATTTCGAAAATATGGAGCAAGGTGGTAATTTTGATATGGATGCGGTTGTAATTTTTCGTTATGAAATCTTATCGAATCCAGAAAGGGTGAGAATGACCTTAGAAAATACCTATGAAGCTTCTTGTTTATGGCAACACTTGGGTTATGTTGTTTCCGGTTCAACCAATGATGGAATTTTTTTAGATATTCGACAAATGGATGAACCCTTTGGTGCAGTAAATTATTATTTAGATACTCACTTTCCTTTAAGCACATCGACCCATCCTAATGGACGAATATTCACGCCTGGTCCCTCATCTGCGACTATTCTAGAACCACCATTTTGGTATGCTGCAAAATGGGGTGGATTTACTGATAAAAATGGTAACAACATTCCTGATTTGCAAGAAGAATGGGATACTGATCAAAATGGTCAGCCTGATAATTTCTTTTTAGTCACAAATCCAGCGCAAATTAAAAATCAATTGGGTACTATATTTAATAAAATTTTAGCTCAATCTAGTACTTCCTCGAGCAGTGCGGTAAATAGTCATTCTCTAAATTCATTATCAAAAATTTATCAAGCTAAATTTAATAGTGATGATTGGAGCGGACAATTTTTGGCTTTTCAAATTGATCCGACTACCGGTGAAATTGATCCTACGCAACCGCTATGGGATAGCCAACAAGAAATTGCACAACAAAATTTTAACACCGAGCGTAGAATATTTACCTGGAATCCCTACTCAAATGCATCAAGAAAATATCGCTATACTGAATTTCATATTGGGGCACAAGGCATGCTTTATCACCGGTATAATTCAGATACGGGTTTCACCGATAATGATCAAACTGGTCAGAAAAGATTAAACTACATTCGTGGTGATCAATCGAGTGAAATTAAAAACGGTGGTAGTTTTAGAAATCGCTCAGGTGTATTAGGAGACGTAATTAATTCATCACCGGTATTTTCTGGAAAACCTCAATTTCCATATAGCCGACATGATTGGCCAACTGGTTCTCCTGAAAATTCGGCAGATGAAAATTATGGAGAATTTAGAATCACTCATCAAAACAGAAAAAATGTGATTTATTTTGGCGGAAATGATGGCATGCTGCATGCAATCGATGCTAATGATGGTAGTGAGATGATGGCTTACGTACCAAGCATGATTATTCCTAGATTAAGTGAATTAACTTCAAGCCAATATAATCATAAATATTTTGTCGATGGTTCACCTATCATTGGTGATGTTTATAACCAAAATACTAAAAAATGGGAAACAATTTTAGCCAGCGGATTAAATAAAGGCGGTCAAGGTATTTTTGTTTTAGATGTGACTCGTCCAGATTTATTTTTAAGCGAAGCAAATTATGAGCAAATTGCTAAATGGGAATTTAGTGATCAAGATGATCCTGATTTAGGATATACCTATGGTCAACCAGCAATTATTCGAATGTATAATAACCAATGGGCTGTCGTTTTTGGTAATGGTATTAATAATACCGAAGTTGATGGTAATGTTAGTAACACTGGTAATGCCGTACTTTATATCGTGAATGCGAGAACAGGTAATTTAATTAAAAAAATTGACACTGGTGTAGGAAAAGCTGACGATCCTGAAAATTTGAATCGACCTAATGGATTAACTTCTATTGCTGTTGCAGATGTGGATGGTGATTTTATTGCAGATTATATTTACGGAGGCGATTTATTTGGAAATATCTGGAAGTTTAATGTGAAAAATAATACTGTTGCACAGTGGAGAGTTGATTTTAATGGATTACCTTTCTATAAGGCAATAAATAGTCTCAATCAAGTTCAACCTATTACGGGCAGATTAACACTTGGTGATTTAAAAATACAGGATGGAACCGTTGTCATCTATTTTGGCACAGGACAATTTTTAGAACCCGGGGATAAAGATATTAGCACAGCGAGGATACAAACATTTTATGCTGTATTTGATGATCACTCGACACCTATTGTTAGTCGTAATTCCCTATTACAACAAAGCATATTGGCAGAACAAAATGTGGGAGATTATGTAATTCGTATTACATCAGCGAATGAAATCAATGATGTCATGCATCGCGGTTGGTATATGGATTTAAGAACTGTCGGTCAACCGATAATTGGTGAACGTCAAGTGACAACTCCGATATTAAGAAACGGTAAAATTATTTTTACAACGTTAATTCCTTCTGCAAATCGCTGTGATTTTGGTGGTAGTGGTTGGTTAATGGAATTAAATGCTTATAATGGTTCTCGCTTAGATGACGCGCCATTTGATTTGAACGAAGATAAAGCGTTTAATGCTAATGATCAAGTAAGTTATTTAGGAACCTTGGTGAATATTTCTGGGTTGAAATCCAAAAATGGTATTGTACAAACCCCTGCGATTATATCCAACGGTAATATTGAATATAAATATTCAACAACAACCAGTGGTACCATAGAAAAAGCGACTGAAAATCCAGATCCCGGTATTTGGGGTCGTGAATCTTGGCAGCAATTACGGTAGTAGGTGTGAGGTACGAAATGAAAACGATTGTAATTTTGGCGTGTTTTTTTGTCTCCATTTTTTCATATCAAAATTTGATAGCAAAAAATAGCACTAAACCCATGACTAATAACGGACAACAAAAGATTTTTGATTCTAAAACAAATAGTCAAAAAGATAGGCTAAGAGAACGTGAATTTGAAAAATATTTAGCTCGACTAAGTCCTGAAATTCAACAAAATATTCGTAATAGTATAGTAGGAATGGGGAACGTTGAACGTAATACTTTTATCGATAAACTTTTAGATGGCTCTAGAAATCATTAAACATAGCTAGGGATCTTAGTATATCAAAAATGAGTTTTTTTTCATAATAATATGAAATATATCATTAAGGTAGGTATTGCAGTTTAAGCAGCAGCGGCTGCAATGGTGCTACTTATTGTTGGGGATAATACTTCATGATCTTTATCTTGTTTTCCCTTTTCTTTTACATTAAAGAGTGTTGAGTAGTTCTGATCTGTTTTTTTTCTCTGTCTAGCAGTTTGTTTTTGAACAGATACATTTTCAGCAAAAAAACCAATTTTTTTTTGTAATATGGCCGATTTTTTAACTGTGATTGACTGTTTTTGTCCGGTGCCACATTTTTTTGAATTCTGCATCATTGCCTCATCAATATTACTTTTTTTAGTGTGTGAGAGTCTTCGCTCAGGATTTTCAGTACCTTTCTGTTGAATATAAGCAGTGATTTTAGGGTTTTTATCTTGAATTTCACTAATTTGAAGTGGATCACTATTTAGGCTATAAGGCTATAATATTCATATTTTTTTAAAACCTAGTCAGTAAAGTTTAATGTACTATACTTAGGTAATATATCGAAGCGAGTGACGAGAATAACAATATAGCGAGAATGTTACCTGAAACCTCACATTTCGCAGCATAAAATGTAAAAATATCATTTAGCTAGTCCACAAATGTAATGGTTTCTGACCTCTATCATAATCAGGAAGCGATTGCAGAATAGGAATGCCATAAATTCTTTTAGCATTAATCCCAAACTGAGAAATAATGACATTATGAATAGTTTTAATATTACAGATTTTTTTATGCCATCTTTGTGTTTGTTCATCCCAAACACACACAACGGAAATTTTGCACATAAGCTGGAAAATCCATCGCAACGTAGGATTTTTAATGGGTTTACCTAATTGATTAGGCACAACCACATCGTCATTTTCAAGTGTTTCACGTAATTTAAATTGAGCAAAATTATAGACGACTAAGCAAAGCGTCATCATCATCATAAGCGCACCAATACGATTGGGGTTTTTAAGAAAGATATGATTAAGACAAAATTCATCAGACTTTAAAAAGCCAAATCCTGTTTCAATATTCGATTGAGATTTATATTCAGATAAAATGTTTTGATCGGGCAACAACGTTTTATTGAGTTCATTTGTTGCTAAAATAAAACGCCCTAATTTTTCAGTTACTTGATTGACTGTATTACAGTCACAGGCAAGCGAAAATTCGATATTATAGCCAATACATGTAGCGGGCTCATCTTTTTTGGGTCTCCCTTTCCCAGCATATTTTAGTTGGTGCTGAACGTTAAACTCAATAAAATGATATTTCATTTTTTTTGAGAGGGAGTTAATGGCTTTAATGGCATCTGCTTCACAAGCAAATATTTGATTACTGAGATGCCAAAAAGATTTTTGGTACTGTTCAAACTCTTTATTGATTTTTTTATGGAATGTTTTAAGTGCTCGTTGTTTGGCTTGTTCAGAGCTCACTAATACCCAACGTTGTGAAATACCATGATAATTATTTTCAACACAATATAATTGATATCCTTTTCCAGCATCATACCAATTCATTTCATCCGAATTTTTATTTAATAACATTTTTGATTCTTTATTAGTAGCGGGGACACGGGTGATCCATTTTACTTGTGATAATTTAGCTAATTGCTCTGGCGTATAAAATGCGCTGTCGACGATAAAAAATAAATTATCAGGTGCGTTCTCAATGCTTTTTTGAAAAGATTCTATCGCTCGCACCGTCTCTTGAAAGTTCTTTTTGTCGCTACTGTTACCCTAGCAGTACAATTGGGTTTAACGGCAACACCTAAACGTAAGGATAATGTTGATACCTATGCATATTTTGGCGAACCTGTTTATACCTACACCTTGAAACAAGGTATTAATGATGGCTTTCTAACACCATTCAAAGTGTATCCAATAGTTGGCACCATGGATGAATATGTTTATACGCCTGGTGATGGCGTAGTCATTCAGGGAGAACCTCAACCAGGTAAACTATATTGTGAAAATGATTTTAATCGGATCATTACTATTATCGAGCGCGAAGATAGACGAGTGCATTATTGGATGGATCGTATTAATCCACATGATAAAACCTTGGTTTTTTGCTCAACGCAGGAACACGCAGGAATAGTTCGAGATATGATTAATCAATATGCTGTTAAGAATGGTTGGACAAACAATTCAAATTATTGCGTGCGTATAACAGCTAATGATGGTATTAAAGGCGAAATAGATTTAAAATCTTTTCAAGATAATGAAAAAACCATTCCAACAATATTAACGACATCACGTAAATTATCAACCGGTGTAGATGCGCGCAATATTCGAAATATTGTATTGATGCGCCCTTGTAATAATATGATTGAGTTTAAACAAATTATAGGCCGCGGTACGCGCTTATTTGATGGAAAAGAATTTTTTACTATCTTTGACTTTGTTAAAGTGCATTATAACTTTGCTGATCCCGAATGGGATGGTGAACCAATCGAGGTGATTACGACTAATAGAAATAAAAAAAATGAATTTACTGTTAGCGAATCTAAAGCAGATTTTTATGGTGTAGACCCTATAGAAAAAATAAAACCTAAAAAGATTCAAATTAAACTTAGCGATGGTAAAACAAGGCAAATTAAACATATTTCATCTGTTATATATTGGAGTCCTGATGGAAAACCAATAACTGCTCGTGAATTTGTTGAGCGAATGTTTGAAGATTTACCGCAATTTTTTAAAAATGAAAATGAATTACGAACAATTTGGCAAGTTCCAGATACCCGTGAAAAATTGTTGGAACAGTTATCAGAGGCAGGTTATGATCATGAAAAGTTAATCAGCATGCAACGTTTAATAGAGGCCGAAAACAGCGATATATATGATGTGCTAGCTTACATTGCTTATAATTCAGAAGTATTAACTAGAAATGAGAGGGTAGAATACGCAAAGCCGAAGATTAATCAATTGTTTCAAGATAATAAACAGCAAGAATTTATTGATTTTATTCTTAGTAAATATATTACTGATGGAGTTGAAGAGTTATCTCCAAAAAAAATGCGGACTTTATTAGAGTTAAAATATCACACCGTTAGTGATGCAGCGGTTTTGTTCGGTTCTGCCGCAAAAATACGAGATATATTTGTTAATTTTCAAAGATATTTATATCAATCTAATGAGCATGAATCGTGAAACTTAAAATCACTCAAAAACAATCTCGTGCTTATTCGGACTACGTATCGGACATCATGAAAAATTTTGAATTTAACATCTTTAGTTTTATACGCTTGTTATTACATAATTTTGTAAATTAGCTATCAAAAACAGTAATAGTAAAATTTGAACTATCTAAACCTGTTCAATAATTATATGTCATAACATAAACTGTCTCAGGCCCTGCAAATTATTCTATACAAAAAAAGCAATTTTTACATGTCTGCAAACAAAGTGTAATATTCTTATAATGAATCTATTCCAACGTTCGTTGAAAATTTAAAAAGACAATTTGATAAACGCTGTGAAAGTGATAGTTATATTACAAATTCAAAAAAACAGTTAGCATCGAAAACTACTGCTAAACTTAGGTTCCACAAAAATCTTGCAAGGATATTTTTAGTAAGTTGATGATTGAGTAAAATATTAAGCTTAATAATTTGATTACTACCGAAGGTCGGACTCGAACAGACACTGTGTTGCCACCACCGGATTTTGAATCTTGTGTAAGGCGTAGCGATTTAAATTTTAACAGGTGTGATTTATTGGAAATTATTATTTTTCAATAAATTACGAGAGTTTAGTTTTGTACAATTTGTAGCCTCCCAAATCACATTTGTACAACAAAGCATGACTGAGAAGGGGGAAAGTCCCGCAAAAAGTCCCGCTAAAAAATTTGGAGTGATAAAATGTTTTTTGGTGCCCTTGTGACAAGCTTGCGACATATCTTGTGACATTCTTATGATATGTCTTGCGACAATCTTGCGACATTGGTAAGATGCTTCAATTAAAGTATAACAGATTATGATATGTTTAAACCAAAATTCAACATTACTAACCAAACTGCTATCGCATTAACGAGCATTGAGCGTGCGAGAGGATTTTTGGAGGCAGCTCACTTTTCTAGTGAATGGCTCGAAAAAATGCAAAATAAAGCATTAGTTTTAGAGGCGCATTATACGACTCATATTGAAGGTACTCAATTAACATTAGAAGAGTCAGAACAATTATGGCACGGACAACTTTTAGAAGATATTAATCCAGATGATGCAAAAGAATTGTTGAATTATCGTCAGGCATTTGAATTAGTATCAAATTATATCAGTGATGGCGCACCCATCACGGAAGGATTGATCCGTGAAATTCATAAAAAATTAGTACAAGATGTGCGGGGTAATTCTGCTACGCCTGGCCTTTACCGAAAAATTCAAAACTATGTAGTGAACTCAAAAACAAAAGAAGTGATATACACACCACCACCTGTTTATGAAATTTCACCTATGATGCAGGCTTTAATTGATTGGCTAAATCAAATTGAAGACATCCATCCTGTCTTGGTGGCGGGAATAGCACAGTTTCAACTTGTTCATATTCATCCATTTTTAGATGGAAATGGTCGCTCAGCACGATTGTTATCAACACTGTGTCTTTATCGAAATGGCTATGATTTTAAAAAGTTGTTTACGATTAGTGAATATTACGATAGAAATCGAGTAGATTATTACAAAGCGATCCAAAGTGTTCGTGAATCAAATATGGATATGACTAAGTGGCTCGATTATTTTTCACATGGACTTGCCGAACAATTACAAGAAATTAAAGAGTTAGGAAAACAAGTTATTCAACAAAGTATTTTATTTAAAGAATATCAACTGACAGAGCGGCAAAAACTAGCAATCGACTATATGATGAATGAAAAGAGTTTATCAATATCACAATATGAAAAAATGTATCCTAACGTAAATAGACGAACACTACAAAGAGAATTGAAGGGGTTAATTGATAAGGGTATTGTTAAGAGTATTGGGGCAACAAGTAATTTAAATTATCAATTAATCGAAAAATAAATTAACGCGATGAAAACATTTAACATAGCCTTGGACTATTAGAAAAGAAACATTTTATTTGCAAGTAATCGTAAGGAATAACAATGGAAGAAATCATAGAAGCATTAGAAGATTTAGAAAGCACAGGTACTTTTTGGAGTAAACAAACAGCGCAATTAGATGATTTAACGGTTGCAGTAAAATCGATTGGGGAACTTAAATTTCCTTTAAGCAAAAAACAAGTAAAATCAATGTTAACAGTTGCAAAACCAGCCAAATTTGGTTGGAAAGATAAAACAATTTTTGATGATAATGTTAGAAGTTGTTGGGAAATTTCAAAAAACAATATCAACATAGATACGCGCCATTGGAATAAAACACTAAAACCAATGCTTAATTCAATGAAGGAAAATTTAGGTTTACCAAAAAGATCTGAATTAAAAGCAAATTTTTATAATATGTTAATTTATAGTGAAGGCCATTTTTTCAAACCGCATCGAGACACTGAAAAATGTGATAATATGATTGCAACGTTAATTATTATTTTACCATCAAAGCATAGCGGTGGAAATTTAATTGTCGAGCATTACGATGAGAAAAAACAATTTCAATCAAGCCGATTTTCACTTGATCAAATTAATTCCATCGCTTTTTATGCTGATTGTTATCATGAAATTAAAAAGGTGACGAGTGGCTATCGTGTTGCGTTGACTTATAATATTAGTTTGAAAAATGGACAGCATAAAATTCTTCAATCTAATATTAACGATAATATTCCAATAAGCTTACTACAAAGTTTAGTGGATTATTTTAACAGTCCAATCCAATCAGAGTTTGATCACATACGAGAGCAGGCGAAAAAGTGTTTATACCTATTTGACCATGACTATACTGCTGCAAGTTTTTCTTGGAATAATTTAAAAGGCCGAGATCATCAGCGTGCAGAGGCGTTGAAAGCTATAGCTGAAAAAATGGATTATTCAATTTATTTAGTCTTAGCCGATGTGCAAGAAACTTGGAATTGTGATGAAAATACCGGTTATGATTCTTATTGGTATGATGACGATCAATCTGAAGATGCGATTGATGTAAATGAGTTAATTATGACGGAAACCACTTTAACTCATTGGCTTGACAGCAACAATAAAAAAGTTAAATTCGATGATTTTTATTTATCAGATAAATATATTTGCTGGACAAAAGCGAATGATGAATATAATCCCTATGAAACAGAATACGAAGGCTTTATGGGAAACTATGGTAATACGCTTGATAAATGGTATCACCGTGCAGGTGTTATTATGTGGAAAAATGATGATGATTATGTGATTCGTTTTGATGTTGATGCTAATAAATTATTGAAAGAATTGTTAGATATAAATGATAAAACAAAATTGCAAAAAATTTTACGGACATTGCTACCAAAATTCCCGAGAAACACGTCATGTTTTGATAAAAATACCATTTTACAATTAGCAATTAATCTAAAGAATAGAGCATTAGCTTTTGAATTGCTCAGTTTATTTAATATAGAAATTTTACAAGCGAGTAATATTCATTATTTTAATATGTTGAAGAAACAGTATAGTGAAAAATTTTTAATTACTATCTTGTCTAATTGGGGGGATGTTGATGACAATTATCATAACTTTCCACAATGTAAAAAGATCGCACAGCTTGTAAAAAAAATAGTTTCACTCGAAGAAGAGAATAATTATCTGTTGCAATGGCTGTTGGCATACCAATTCACAAGAATAGAAGAAGATAATGTGACACGTTTGGAAGATTATTCAAGGATGGAATTAATAAGCAATCAACGTACTCGTCATGTTGAAATGAGAGAGTATTTATCTGCCTGTATAATAGCAGAAAATCCAAAAAAGTTTAATGAAGCAATCGTTTGTATTATAAAAAATTCAGAATTGTATCCCAGTCTAACGTTAATAGAAGTTGTGAACTCGATCAGATCAAAAATTAAAAACACTAAGCTTTACGATATCAATAAATTAGTTTCTCATGTCACTAAAGACTTAGAAAAATGCTATAAAAAAGGCTTGAGAAAAAAAGGCGACTGGCGAATTTCAATTTCATCAAGATGCCAATGTGAAGATTGTAAAGAATTAAATAAATTTCTAAAATCTAATAAATCGAAATTAATTTGGCCATTGGCGAAAGATAGACGAAAACATATCCACCGAATAATAGAAGGGTTGAATATTGGGTTGACACATAATACCGAAAGAAAAGGATCTCCACATAAATTAATCATCACTAAAACGAACAAACTTCATCAGCTAGAAAAAAAAGAATTTGATAAAGTGAGAATAGCATTAAAAACGCTAGATTATAAGGAGACAGTAAGCTATGCCTAAAATTAGTAGAAATGCTCTTTGTCCTTGTGGCAGTGGGGAAAAATTTAAAAAATGCTGTATTGCTTGTTATAATTATGATCAAAGTGGTAGGGATTTAGGACTTCAACTCATGATTGATTTTAAGGAGCAACATCCAGATGAGAAAGTTATTTCTGTGAATAATAAAAAAAAGGGAAGTTTAAAAATGTCAGCTATCATATTTAAATATGCGGAAGATTTATTATTGAAAGCGACTACATATGAAGAAAAGCATGATGTGATTGCTCTTGTTATTTTAGTGTGGAATTTTTCAATATTAGATTCAGATGGAAAACAAGAAAGATTTAATTCTTTAATTAATGCAATTTCAAAAGAAAAATATTTGTTTTTGAATGATGAACTGAGTGATCTCATTAGAGATCTTCTTAAAAAAAAGGATGAAAATTTTTCAAAGATTAACCGCCCAATTGCCGATTATCAATTTAATATTGATGGTTGTAACTGCCATTTAAATGTTATTTCTATCCCAACAAATGATGAAGTTGAGGAGAAATATAAGGCTATGGGATAAACCATTAATTATTAACTTGATTGAGTGAAAAATTGTAATAGACTATTTTCCTATTCACTTATAACAGAATTAGAATAATAGCGCTCAAAATGATCGGGAGAAAATATTTCCATGCTTTGATCAGGATGGGTACATGACATCCAATAAAGGCCTGCAAATTTCATGAATTTTTGATAATCGTGGGCGATGTTGCCAGTATCTGATCTGAAAAATAATTTATTGTTTACCATATCAATAATGCTATCTTTATAATCAGGAGGATAGTATCTTGGATCATGGATTTGGAAAGTGTCACCAAGATAACTCACTAGTCGAGTTAGAAAGATTTCGCCTGATTCATAATAGGGTACGCTTCTTATAGTGCTAATACTTTTATTAATAATTAATTCTTTGAACTTGGTGATTTTAGTCGTACTCAAACATTCTTGATAAAGCCCTAGGCGACTATTTTTCATGATCTCATGAAATTCACGCAAATGATGTTGTGCTGTGTCATTAAGTTCGTATTGAGTTAATAAAAATTGTGCGAATTCATCGATTAACATTTTATTTGAATTAATCGTAAGAGGGAAATCAGTAAACGGTCGACCACAGGGCAATTGCATTTAATTTTTAAAAGCAGTCAAAACGGTTTCTAAATAATTTTGATTCCAACCAGCCATCAATCGGCGATTCTTAACAGCTACTTTAGCAGTCGTCTCGTTCTTCAATAAGTTTAAAGCCATTTTATTAAGTAATGCCATGTTCGCCGCGGCATTGCCTTGTTTAGAGCGCCATCTATCTTCATTAAAAGAAACATCTAATCGCCAATGTAGTTTATTCTTTACCTGCCAATGTTCGCGAATAGCCTTCGCCATATCTTGAATGTTATTCGCAGGAATACTATCAATATAATATCGCTGCTCAATACTGGTTTTACCTTGTATCGTGCGCTTTGAGCACACCTTCGCGATGGTTTTTAAACCCGCCCACCCATCACTCTGTAATCCTTCAGGTAATTTCGCAGTCCAATAGTCGCGCTCTTCAATTCTACCGTGGCCTTTTTCAACCGTGTGGTGTGTGATGAGTGGATGATTTAATTGACCATTGCTCAATGGAATCAAAATAAAGTCTTACATCATTGTGTAAATTGCCTTGATTCCCTTTCAGTGAAATAACATAGTTAGCTTGTTTGTTAATAATTTGCTGGCAAATCGCTCTATCGACACCCAGTCTTCTGCTCCACAGATTATCGCACATACCGCGATAAATATTATGTTAATTAAAGGATGTTTCTTCCTGCGATCGAGTCGCGGATCTTTTATTTCTCCAAAATATTTATGAATTGTCGTGCCCTTCATCTTTTTGCCCTTAAAAAGCAGTAATAGATCAGTAACACGATCACCTATCAAGCATTTTCCTCTTTATTTAAATGCGATTGCCCTATGAATGACATGGATTGATGTTGCACCCAAAATAAAATTGTTACCAGAGCATGATAAAAACGCACCTTATCCTATGAGTCGGGATGAGCAAGAAACATTGTTTAAACAACTCGCAGATCATCTACGTGAAATGGCATTATTTTCTGTTAATACAGGATGTCGTGAAGCAGTAGTTTGCGCACTTAAATGGGAATGGGAAGTTGCGACACCTGGTGTAGCTGGTGATTCAGTTTTTATCGTTCCAAAGCACGTCGTGAAGAATAGGGAAGAGCGATTAATTGTGCTTAATAAAATTGCTCGACAAGTTGTAGAGCGTTTGCGTGGAGTTCATAAAGAATTCGTTCTTACTTATCGTGGTAGGCGTTTAACGAAAATGAATCAAGATGGATTTAGGAACGCGCGTGAACGAGCGAACTTGGAGCAAGTCCGTGTCCATGATTTGAAACATACTTTTGGTCGTAGACTTCGTGCTGCGGTTGTGAGTTTTGAAGATAGACAAGATTTGTTAGGACACAAATCTTCACGGATCACTACTCACTATTCAACTGCCGAATTAAGCAATCTTTATGAAGCAGCCAATAAAGTGTGTCAGCAAAATGGAAGCTATCCAACATTAACAATTTTAAAAAGACAACCAGCATCGAACTCTATCGATGAACTCAAAACCCGCAAAAAATCCGCAAGGCTTTCTGTGGTGCAGTAGAATAGAGTTGAATAATGAGCGATAAGTATTTGATTAAAAAGACATACCGAAGGTCGGACTCGAACCGACACGGTGTTGCCACCACCGGATTTTGAATCCGGCGCGTCTACCAGTTCCGCCACTCCGGCATTTTGTTGGGCGAGACTTAAATCTTAGAGGGCGTAAGTATATCGAAGTTCGTGGAAGATACAAAGAAAAAAAAGCCGCTGTATCAGAGGTTCTGTAGCGGCTTTAAGCGTGATGTATAAGTTAATTAATTTAATGTCGCACGATCTGATTCATGGACACACAAAACATTGCAATGTGCATGGTGGATGAGACGGTTAACGACTCCGCCACCGAGAAATGGAGGTAATAACTCATCATCACTATCACCAGTGATGATTAAGTCAACGTTAAGTTTATCAGCCATTATTAAGACCTCTTTTTCAAGTGACCCAATCATGACCCATTGATCATGTTGGCTGATGTTGAGTTTGCTAGCTAAATTAGCAATTTTGATCTTTGCTTCATCAAACATTTTATCTTGAATGTCAATGATTGATGGTACTTGAAAATAAAATGTGGGAATTTTAGTAATGACGTGAATCAATGATAGTTTAATGTTGAAGTAGGCTTGTCTAATTGAGTTAGCTTGTTCGACAATACTTGCTTCATCTTCTGGTAACAAGTTAGTTACTAATAGTGCATGACGATATCCATTTCTGTCCATGACAGTCGACTCCTGATGATGTGGTTGCGCTTTAATTTGCCTTTAAAATGCGGCTTGGGGAGTCAAAATATAATAGATTTTTGGATTACAAACTACAAGGAAAAGACCTAAAATGTCCTAGGAAATTGACCTTGTGCAATGTGGGTTATGTCCTACGGGATTGTGTGAAAACGACCTAACGATTTGTTGTTATCAGCCTAGTTATTTATCAGCAGGATGACAGAGATTACCTGATATATTTTCTGTGTCAACTAAATACAAACAAGATGTGAAAATAATTATATAAAGATTGATTAACTTGTTCTTTCTAAATAGTAATAGTGAGTTTTAGATCCAGTTAACTTGTAGGTTGATAGACAAAAGTTTACAAATGAAAAATAAATATGTTGATAAATTTTAATCACGCTCAATTTCTGTGGATAAAGACTTTATCTGTGGATAACAATCGAATCATTGTTTCAAATAAGCTCAAAGGACTTCAAGCTATAATGGGAAAATTTATAAATTTCAGTATGTTATTGCTTAATTTCGTGGGGCGTTCAGACTGATATAAGTATATATTTGTATATTAGTAACAATTTTATACTAGATTAATAA
>CAYGUK010000098.1:0-14594 GCA_964352985.1 uncultured Legionellales bacterium | reverse complement strand
ATCGTAGCATGAAAAATCCGAAATTTCTCTAATTCAGATCCGCGGAATGTGGGGTCTAAGTAACACAATCAAAGCTTTTTTCAAATCTAACGGTTCGACCCGGTCACTCTCAGATAATGTCGAATTAATTTTAGGAAAAGTCTGGGATGAATGTGAAAGGAAATATAGGGCAACTCACTTTAACCGGCAATATTTAAATAGAGAAACGTTGCAAAATATAACTAAATTAGTCACTAATTCGTTAAAGCAGGCTTTTCTGCAACATTATCCAATCTTTATGTTGAAGACAACACCAGAACAACGTGAAGCGTTTAGAAATGGTATAGCTCAATTTATATTTAACAATAAAATTGAATTGAACAAAGAAAAAAATAATGTGGAGTTTTTATTTCCTGCTGATGAAGAAGCCACGACGTTTAATTGTGATGAGTTTCAGAGAATAATTCATGAACATTGTCCTAGTGTTAAGGATGATTCTGTTCGTATTGCAAACGCACCACAATTAAGACAATTTGATCAACATCAAAAACTATAGTCTTTGTTATTTTACAAATGCTTTGTTATATTGTATTTGAAATTTTTCTTTTCATGCTAAGTTTAGAAAAACGTGCAATATGTCACCGATATTCCTTCAAATAAATCATAATTGTCATTAGTAGAAAGTTGAAATAAATTTTACATTTTTGCCCGTTTTACACTTTGATGCGCGCTATCTTCATTTTGTCCGACTGTTTGAATTTTTCTTTTATTGTTTAAACTACGCTCGCCTCGGTTTGGTGAAGAGTTTGTTTGCGTTTGTTCTCCGTTTGATTCGGTGCGTTTTAACTCTGCTTCATGGCTAATTTTTAATTTCATTTGATAATCACGGACACAGTTTTTAGACAAAGAGATCAATTTTAAAAAATTAATCTTAGATTTATCTAAAACTTGTAGGCAGTGTAAATTAACTGAACAATGTTTTGTAAATTGTAATAAGGATTCAATTTGATTACTATCATGATCAATATAGATTGCAGCGCAAATACCTGGTCTCTTATCTTGATAGTAAAATCTTGAAATATAATTTGAGTTATTTATTTTGTAGGCGATTCCATTTTGAACTTCGGTGGTGAAATGTAACACGCATGCTGGTAACCACTGGAAATGTTTTTCGAGATCAAGGCTAATTGATTTTATACTGCCAATAAGATTCGCGTTTAGTTGAGCGGTTGTTTTAATGCTATCGCTAACTAAATTTATGGTGAAATTAGTGACATTCAAATTGCCATTTACTTTTTCTATTTTTATAGGGTATCTAGCAATTGTAATAGTGTTGTTATCTTTTTCTAGTATTAATTGATCTTCAGCGATCGTTGCTGAACGTTGTGGATGAAAAATTTTTACGATAGTGTCGAGTAACTGATTTAAATAAAATTCCACATCGATACCAGTAATAAATGGTTTCAGATGGATTCCACTAGCCCAAATATATTCGAAGTTTGAATTATTTGAATTAAGCATAAATTTTAGTTGAAATGTTATCGATTGAGAATGTTGAATTTAGAATAGATTATTAATAAATTCATTTATTCTTGTTTCGTGAAATTCAATCTTTTTATGGCGATTATTGCTTATAACAAGCAAGAGTGATATATCAACAAGTAATACAACAGTAGGTTTAGAGATGGTTTGTAAAATTACTTCGTGAGATGTCGCCATGATGCTCTTGTGTGATTATTTTTTTGCGATAGTAGCAAAAAAGGATGATTTTAATTACCGCAAAATTAGCGTGATTAATGTTAAATTCGAGCATGTTCAGAGATAAATCGTGTATAATTAGTTATCAATATTCAACCTTAAGTGAGCCTTTAAAAATGAAAATCGCAATATATGGTCCCGGTGCGATTGGCCTTTATGTCGCTTATCATTTTATAGCGTCTGGTTATGATGTCACATTAATAGCCCATGGCAACACTTATGCAACCATAAAAAAACAAGGTATTGCTTACACTTTTCAACAAACAATCCAAACGATTTCGCCTGATCAATTTACGATTACGGATGATCCTGTTACTTTACCGAAGCAAGATTTAGTTATTAGTACGCTTAAATCACAAGTTTTATTAGATCAATATCAAAAGATTACATCATTGATGTCAGACAAAACATTATTACTCACGGGGATGAATGGTATTCCACCCTGGTTTTCCTTAGGTTTGCCACGATTAGAATCCGTGTTAACTAACACCACAACGCGAGATAATTTTTTTAATACGATTAAGCTGACCCAAATTATTGGCATGGTGATTTCGATTAATGTCACGTTATTACAACCCGGTCAAATCAGATTTAATGCAGGTGATGGATTTATGCTAGGTTATCCATTACACAATATCGATGAAGAACTACAATCTGTGCAAGCCATCTTTTCAGCAGCGCATATAAACGCAGCGCTATCGACCAATATTCATCGAGAAATATGGTTAAAATTAATGGTTAATATTGCGGTCAATCCACTCAGTGTTATTTATGGAAAATCGCTTTACGACATATATCACGATAAGCATATTTACCAACGCGTTTTGACCATGAGTCAAGAGATGTTAACGCTGGGGTTGTTTCTGGGTATTCTTAATGAAAGCGATAATATTGATCTCGCAAAAAAATGGGAAAATTTTTTCAGCCATCGCACCAAAGAAAGTTTTACTTCAATGTATCAAGATTATAAAAACAATAAAACACTTGAAACAGATAGAATTTTAGATGTGGTAGTGATGATTGCTGATTTACCAAAAGTAGCTTGTGATATCCCCGAAATAAAATCCGTAAAAAACGATTTATCACAAAAATTAAATTCATAATAAGTAGTAAAGGTCTTAGTCACCTCCTAAGTTTCCACGTGTAGTTTGATAGTGAGTGCTTTGCTAGCATTTAAGTTTTAAGATACTCATCAAATTATGTTAGCTAATATAGAATCAGAACTAAAACCACAATTAAAAGAAATACTAACGCGTGTAATTAATATTCTTAGAACGTACTCTGCGTCAAGAGGATATTATAAAGCAAAACTCCCATCAAATTTAATTAATTCAACTGAATTTGCTCACGACCATGAAAAATTTTTAGGAAATACCGAGGGGCATTGTTATACCGCTAATAATATAAATAGATGGGGCAGCCATTCAGGCGAACGTCTTTTTATCATCAATATGTTTAGAAATGTTATGGATGATAGTATTGAAATTACAGATGAAATATTATTGGATTTTGTTAGTCGATTCATTTTTGTTGTGAATGAAGCTCGTTTATTTTCTATGTTTATTGGTGAAGATGGGTTTAAATCTAATACATTACAACAGATTTTTAAAGTGTTAAGCGAAACTGATATTCACCAATGTGATAGCAGAGAAAAAAGAAGGAATGAAAAGGTCGAAAAAATAATGGCATTAAAAAATATTTCATTACTTTTTTGTTCGCTAGATTTTGAAGTCGTAATCGATTATCTAATTAAGAACCCTCAGAGTATTAAACCATTTCTTGAAATGTATTTAGACTATTTAAATCCAAATCACATAAGGCATATTATTTATAATCTTAGCGAATTTATAGATTCCATTGAATTGTTTAATAAAATAATTAATAGAGTTATCGCATTTTATGATGAAATGATTTTTTTAAATACGGCTTCAAAAAAGAGTTTACCTGACAAACCTGTTGTGCTTGCTTTTGTGTATGGTTTGCAACAAACTTTATTAAATCCTGTTACCTGGAAATGGAAACGGCACAATGGCTTGATCAATCAGTATGATAATTATGGACTTTATTTTATCGCATTATTCCAAAATTCAAAAGCAAATGAAATTTTATTTAACTGTGCTCCGATAAAGCATTGCAATGAATTTGACACTTATAAAATTTGGCCGAATTCCAATCCTGTTTCATTTCGACTAATACACGAAAGTAAAAATAGATATTTTGAGTTTTTGAAATTGGTTTTTAATGCTGTAAAAAAAATTGACCAATCTGATCTTAAAGAAATAGCAGAAACTGAGATGAAAGGTATGATAGTTTCACTAATTAATCATGCAGATTTTAGGCTAAAAGCACCAATGGGGACTCAGGCATTATATAAGATTCAAATTAGATCAGAATTAATGCAGGATATTTTGCATTATTCATTTCAACAGTTAAATCCCAATCAAGATCGAATTGATTCTTTCAATAATAAATATGGGAATACACATTATGTTTTTTTGTTTTTATTATTTAAGGAGATTGCCAGGAGGCAGTCACATAGTTGTCTACTTTATTTACCGAGCAACCTTACGTTTAAACAATTGTCTTATTTAGTTTTGAGTTTAATAAAGAGTGACTTATTTTTACAACAACACTTCAATCCAGTTGAGTTATTACAGCAGTCCGCTAAAGCTTCACCAGTAGAGCTTTGCTTAGAAAGCCTGAATAAAATGCTGCTGAAGCAACCTTATATTTTCCATATGAATATTGGGAAATATTATGCAATGCTTTGGATTTCTTTTATGCTCAATAATGATGTCACCTGTGAGTATGTTTTTAATTTGGAATACAAGGATATCTTATTTTTCTGTATAGTTTGCCTGCAGCCCTTAGCTCAATATGGAAATACAGAGGGCGTATCTTTGAATAAAAAATTTATAACAGCGGTTTGCCAAAAAAGAAATAGGATCCCGCTATTGTTGGAAGCTTTAAATTATACGGTTTTAATAGAGTCACAGCTAAATCAATTAAAACCGATAAGAGACTTTATATTGCTCGCATTTTTAGAGCATCCTAAATTTGCATTACATTATTTGCAATCACGAGACACGATTCTAGCTGAACAATTTTATAGAATTTATGATCCACTATTTGGAAATAAAATAGTTGAGTTAATCAATTGCTATCCTAATAGCAAAACAATGTTCAACCAGAGTATTGATAAATTAAGATCTGAATATAGTATATTTTCTTCTAGTGATAGAACTATTAACGTGGATAGTGTGAAAACTACCAATGTTAATAAGGATACCGATGTTGAGATTGAGTTAACTCAATTTGGTATAAACTGATAAATAAAAACCAATATATTATTATCTGTGAAAAATTAATTCATAAATTAATCCAAAAAAGCGATAGCTTGTGTTAAGTTTTTTTTACGAATTATTTCAATTCCCTTTAACTGTTAATATAAATGATAAATTATTAGTTAGGTTAGGGGAATATATTATGGCGGGTAAAAACACGGTAAACTCATTAAATGAACCCATTGATATTGCATTTTCTTATTTGCGTGGACCGCAATGGAAAAGAGGAACGCTTAAATTTTTAAGTGTGCTTTGTTGTCCACCTACCTTGGGTATTTCTCTGTGTTGCAATGATAGAGATAGAGGACAAGAATTTGGAGAGTGTTGTCCTGCACCTCAACCCTTATCTTTACGAGAAGAGATTGCTTTAGATAATATAAAAAAACAGTTAAGAAAATTAAAAATTTCTCATAATTGTGATGAACCAGGTCCAACTGTTACTGATGAATTAATCAATGAGCAAGTTCGAAAAGTATTAGGTGTTTTAAATACACATATTAGCTCTTTTAAACAAGGTTTTTCATATCATAATGCCATTATCGATGCCATAATGGAGATACAGCAGCGTCAAAAGCTCAATGAGGATTTTAAACCTGCTTATGACGGGTTAAATAGCTATGGAAGCGCACCACCTAAATCTCAAATGACATAAGCTTTTAGTGATATTACAGCACATTCCTTATATCCTATCTTATTCTTTCCTGAATGTGCTGTAATGAATAAACCCAGGGATACCAGGGATGTTTTAGATCAAATGTTTTGGCTATTTTAAGAAATGAGAAATCATAGATAATTTTCTACTAATAATTCAAATAACTTGAATAATCAAAGTGAAAACGTTTAGAGTCAGTGTCACAAAGTTAAGTCAAATAATTAACTTTACATTAAAACAAAAAAATATCCATTATATAATGTTTTTTATGCCAAACAATTGAAAAACTTTAAAACAATGGATGATAATTTAAGGAATGGGATTAATGATTTAATTTGGTTGATACATTTTACAATATTATCAATTCTGTGTGTTATCTTATTCACTACAAATAATGATTTTAAAGAATTATTCGAAGTTGACTTAAGTTCTTTACATGAAGACGAAATTTTGCCCAATCAACAAAATATGTTTTCACTTAAGGGATAAGAAATATATATTACTTCACATATTCACTTAAATTATATAATGAACGATACAATATTGGTGTTTTAACATTAGGCATATTAAGTGCCATGGCTTTTTTATTTTCACTGAACAACACCATTTGACTGGATTCAAAGGGTAAATCGCCGGCTTTAATATTTTTTTGAATAATAGTCATGGTTAATTTTGCTGCCACACTACCTTGCTCTAATCCAGAAGTGCTAAGTGCCATCGGTCCTTTATCACGTTTCACAAAATAATCAAAAAAGCCTATCATGGGGACATGCGCGAGTTTTAATGTTTGTTTAATGACTTCATGCGGTGACATTAATTGTCCTTTGTCATCATGAATCGTATCAAAATGAGTGAATAATAAAATGTCATGATTTTTATTTGCTTTCGCGATGGCATTTTTCCAATCAGAATATGAGTTTGATGATACATTTTCAACTAAATGTAAGGGTGCCCATTGGTAATGGCTAAATTGTGGATCGATATAATTTGAATTATTACTAGCATCGGCTAAATGTATTACCGATTTATAGTGTGGGAATATTGTTTGTAATGCTGTTTTCATCGAGTCAAAATGTAAGTTTTCAATAATGCCCGTGACATTTTTTCCTGGCACAAATCCATAACGAGCAGGATCAGCATTTATTCCACAAAAAACTAAATTCATTTTTGGATCATCGACATACTGTTTTCCAATGTATTCGGCAGCTTCATCATCGGCAATAATCATGATGCTCGGTTTAAATGATTGGATAAAATGGTTGGCATCATTGACTTGATTGGCCAACATCCGGGGTGAGGTATTAATGAGACGACCTAAATAAAAATATTTAATATTATAATTTTTACCTTGTTGCTGAAACTCGTGTGTGATCCCATCACGAATTTGTTGTTCCCAAGGGTTTTGACTGGAGTAACTCATCATCACAAGTATTCGAGGTCTAGCAAATTCAGCATTAACGACAATGCAAACAAATATGATTAAGAATAGTAACGGTAAAATATAACTTAGTCTGTTATTCATAATAACCCCAAATAATGCCAAAACGGTATACTCGCGAATAATGCAATAATGCGACATAATCCAAAGAAAATATTCATCTTGATAATGGGTTTGATTTCAACATTATTATAGTTTTCGTTTAACTCCTCTAAATACAATTGGTAAGTAGATTGATAGGAGAAAAACCAAATTTCGCACGCCATTAAAATAATAAAGACTAAAATCCAGGGATTCACCCCATCTGGCATCATGGGTAATAATAAGGGATATAGTAAAATCGTACTGGCAACCGTGCCCACTAGCAATGTTGAAATAACCGAAACAACAATCGCAATGATGAAAAAGTGAATTAAACTCGCTTTAGCAAATACCGCGACTGAGGGAAAATGGCCAAAGGCAGCGGTATCTAAATGCAAAAAGCGGATAGATGCAACGACACCTATAATACCGCCAACATAAAATAAAAATGACCAATTAATTTCAACCCGAAAATCTTTCCGATCCAATATGGGGAATAATAATAAGAAAAAAAGTAACAGCACACAAAACCAAGCCAGCGATACAATGTGTAAACAAGAAAGCACAATTCCGACAAAAAGTAAGGCAATGGCGCCAATAGCAATTTGTTCTGGATAGCTGAGTGGACCGAGTTCTTGAAGTTTTTGAGCTAACACAGTATGGTTTACTGTTAAATTTCTTTTTTTACGGTAGAAGGCGAAATAGCAAATTAAAAGCGGTAATAACATAATGATCACTGGTACACTCGCCGCGACAGACCAATAGTAAACTGTAAAATGTGCTTGAACTTGTTGCGGTAACATGGAAAACATCGCGATATTCGATGTTTTACCGACAAAGAAAAATTCACTAAAATAAATACCGCCAAAATAAAGCGCTAATGATAGCGCTTTGCGAATAGTTTTATCATGGTGACAACCGGTTTCTTCTAAAAAGTTTTGATATATCGGCATAGCTAAATCAAAACGATTGACTTGGGCGTTAATAAAAATTGAAGTGAAGGCGCCGACAATAATTAAAAAAAGTTCTAGGCACCAAAGGCGATTGGGTAAATGTTTTAGAATTAAATAACTTAATCGGGTTAATAATCCTGATTTAACAACGACAGCAGAAAAAACCATTAAACCAAAAATTAAAAAAAACGCACTAGAGATAAAACCACTTAAGAGTACTGGCCCTGGCACAATGCCCAGCAATAAAAAACTCGAAATCAACATAAAGATAGGCGGCAACATGGGCGTGAGTTGCAACATCCACATGATGAGTGCAATCATAAAAAAAGTGAGAAAATAATTACTTTCCCACGGGACGGCATTTTTTTGCATGACTAGGTGAAGCCATAAAGGAAGAATAAGCGCAAATGACCAGCCTAATATTGCTTTGGTCTGTAGCCATCTTGTGCGTGAAATGTTGACCATGAATGAATTCCGTTTCGGTGGAATTTGAATAGCAAAATTGTAACATTATTATTTTTCAAAAAATACCTAAAGCACAAAGACAAAAGTATGTTGCTGTCAGTTGCAATATTGAAACTTAGGCGAGTATGTATTAGACAAAACAGCCAGCAGCATAACCACTTGCCCAAGCCCATTGAAAATTATAACCACCGAGCCAACCCGTCACATCTAATACTTCACCAATAAAATAAAGCCCGGGTATTTTGGTTGCGGCAAACGTTTGTGACGAAATACTATTACAATCGACACCACCTAAAGTCACTTCAGCTGTTCGATAACCTTCAGTATTGTTGGGTGTAATTGTCCATTGTTGAAAGGTATTGGCGATGGATTTTAAAACAACTTCAGAACAAGTGTCCAAGGTTTTTGTTAAGCGTGCTTCATCGAGCATAATGGCAACAACGCGTTTTGGTAATAATTGTTGTAAGTAATTTTTCACCTGCATATTAGGGTGATTTTTTTGGGTAGTCACTAACAAATCAAATAACGATATCTCTGGTAAAAGTTTAATTAAAAGTGGCATGCCGGCTTGCCAATAATTTGAAATTTGTAACATCGCGGGCCCACTTAAACCTCGATGCGTAAACAATAGCGCTTCTTTAAAGGTTGTTTTTTGGCAAGTGACTTCACACTCAATCGCAATTCCCGATAATGCTTGAAATTTTTCTTTGTCTGCTGTGTGTAAAGTAAACGGGACTAAGCCCGCGCGTGTTGGCCAAACGGGAATTTCAAATTGCTTTGCAATTTGATAACCGAATGGATTAGAACCCATCGAAGGAATGGATAACCCACCAGTGGCAATAACTAATGATTCAGTGATTAATGGCGGGTGATTTTGTAAGCTTAATTTAAAAGAATGATCTTCTATTTTTTCAATTTGTGAAACGTTGGTATTAAGACGAATTGCAACATGGTGTTGTTCGCATTCTGTTAATAACATATTAACGATATCGCTGGCTTTATTATCACAAAATAATTGGCCCAAGGTTTTTTCATGAAATGGTATGTGATGGGCATTGACGCGCGCAATAAAATCAGCCGGAGTAAATCGACTGAGTGCCGATTTCGCAAAATGGGGATTGTGGGAAATAAAATTATTGGCGGTGACATTTAAATTGGTGAAATTACAGCGGCCACCACCTGACATTAAAATTTTTCGTCCGGGTTTATTGGCGTGTTCTAACACTAAAACTTGGCGGCCACGAATACCGGCCTCGATGGCACACATCAAACCCGCCGCACCTGCGCCAATTATAATAACATCATATTTTTTCATTTGGGGAGTATACCATTCGAATTTTGTTTTACGATATATTTGATGAATATATCATGAAAGAAATTTTATAGAAAAATTGACAGCGAAAAAAGAAATAATTTGTCCGGTATAAAATGATTATTTAATCAAGTTAACGCTAAATCTCTAGAAATAGTCTAATCCTTTATGATATATTGCCGTCGCAATTTAGAAAAACAATATTTTTATTTAACAAAAATAAGAAGGTGAATCATGCCAATATTATATCAAGATCTTCAATTTTATTCAGCACATCAAAAAGCACAACTGGAAGCAGTTCAAGCGATTTTAAAAATGAAACCGTCTTCGGTTGATTTTGGTCATACCATTTTTGGTAATCGTAATAATATCTTTCTAGCCGTCCTCAATCCAAGTACTAAGGATAAAAGAGATGAATTTGTATCATTTTTAAAAGATGATATCAAAATGACCCACGATGATATCGCGCAAAACGACGCTTATAAAAGCTATGTCGAAATAAAAGCCTCGCCTGAACGTTTAGCTGAGCTACAAAAAGCGCTAATTCCGAGCCCCAGAGCTGGAATGAAATAGTAAAAAATAAATAACGATTCACCAAATTTAATCTAAAATAATATTATTTTACCGTTATTTTTTGTTTATAATAATAGATCCATTATCATTAAGCCTTGTGTCAGGAGAAGACATGCAACGTTATGGTATGACAATAGGACTTAAACCCGAACAACAAGAAACGTATATCAAACTACATGAGGCGGTGTGGACAGAAGTGCTCGCGATTTTAAAAAAACATCATGTGAGTAATTATTCTATTTATTTATTCGACAATCAATTATTCGGTTATTTAGAATATCATGGTGATGATTTTGCTAAAGATATGGCAGACATCGCCAATTATCCTATGACTCAAAAATGGTGGGCATTAACCGAACCGTGTCAATTACCACTTCAGCCAACTAGCAGTCAATGGTGGACGATGATGGATGAAGTGTTTCATTTAGATTGATTGATTTCGTCACAATTCAGCTTAAATGCTGAATAGTTACTGTTTATCTAATTAGGTAAAGCTTGCGAAATTTCCCTTTCTGGTTATTGGTCTTCCTGTATTATTTTGATTATTATCGCTGCTTCCGATATCTGTCAATGATGCGATAAGATCAGATAAAATTTTGCCTTTTTCAGTTACTACTCTTTCTTGATTTACAGAAGGTATTTGTTCAGTTTTAGGAAGTAAAACACAATAATGATTTTTGTTAAATAAAACATAAATAGGGCGAATCCTTTCATTTTCTTGACCATAAATTGGGAAATCTGTGGGGTTGTTTTTATCAATGAGAATGACATTGATACCGAAATGAAATCCTACTAATTGGAGTAATGATTCACCGAGCCAAAAACCAGAGGTGCTAATAAAACGAGAAAAATTTTCCTTTATTTTTTGTTTTAACATTTGGAGCTGTTGAGGGTGGTACATTTTTTCGAACACATTTGATCCATTACGACAACTTGAAGCTTTAGCATTATACTCATTTCTGATATCTGAGATTTCGTCTTGCAAAACCCTTGGAATACCAGCATTTTGATGACTTTCTTCTTGAGTGATTAAAGCCTCAAGTTCGTTGGTTGCGGTGTCTAATAAAGAGGTTTGTTGCGGATGTGAGCGGCTTGTAGCTCCAAGTAAATCATCATCATTAATAACTTGATGAAATAATTTAGCAAAATATTCACGAGCGTTTTGAATAGACATATCAGCAAAATCGGTGAAACCACGTAATTGCAATAACATGAGTATCGAGCGTACTAAGCAGTCACCATCACCGGCTACTGGTATAATGTGATAATCTTGATCGTATTGAGGATCAATTTGGGATTTTGCAATTCCAGCTATCCAATGTTCATTTTCAGTTAAATCTATAGTGCCGACTGTTGGTGTTTCAAATTGACAAATTTGGATTTCTGCCTTTATTTTGGTTTCCATTTCTTTTTTACTTTCTGTTTCATATCTTGTTCGACGCACATCAACTGCCAAGTCATTATTTGGTTTATTTGAATTATTGTTGTTTGTTAAATGAAGAGTAATATATTCATGAGTGCTTGGTGCTGAAGCAGGAGTAAATGATCCAGTTAAGTTTTGTGGTGTTGAGATTGAAATATCAACTTGTTCAGCATGGTGCTTTTCCATTTGTTGATGGAGATCTTCAAATTCTTGTCGGGTGATAGTAATAATTCCGGTGCTAACAACATTTCCTTTGTCCATGATTAATATATCATTGAATTCATCACGATTGCGAAGACTATTACGACGTAGTATTTTAAATAATTCAATTGCTGGTACCGTAGAAAAATTTGCAAGTTTGAAAGGCAAAAAGCCATGATCGGATAAAAACGATGTTATATTATTTTCATTTATTGGCTGAAAATATTGATTATCTATATTTTCTATATCTAATTTTCGATTAAACGTATTTAAATAATCTAAAAGTCCAATGAGATTAATAAAAGCATGTGCGCGCCCCATATTGTTTCGGGTAATTTTACCTTGTTGTATTTTATTTCTAATGAGTTTTAGTAATCTAGCTTTAAGTGGAATGCTACTCATTTATTATTCTCCTAAACAGTGTTGGTGCGAAACGAGGATTATTTTTTATTTGTAGCTACTCAGCATAAATGCTGAATAGTTATCTTTATTTTATAAAAACGAAACCAATTCAATGGGATTGTTATTGTATAACACATGGGGCGAGTATTTATCCCGTGAATTCTACGTGATTTTGGCTTCATCTCATGCTGTTACTTTAGCGCTTTTTTTTTGATATGATGACTTCAACTTCTCGTCGAGCTCGTTTTTGAAAAAGGGAATAAACTTAGCCCTTCTATTATTAAGGTGAAAATATGGCATTAACAAAAAATGATGTAGAGCAAGCGTTTGATTTGTTAGCAAGAGGCCAACTACATGAGTTTTTAACTCATTATGTCGATGAGAAAGTTTACTGGGAAATAACGGGCTCAAGTGTTATTGCCGGCATTTATCAATCGCGAGAAGCCTTGGTTTTGGGTGCGATGTCTAAAGTGTCTGCTGCCTTAACAGGGCCCATCAAAATGGCGATTCAATCTATCTATGTTGATGATGATGTTGCCATTGTCGAAATGCGAAGCATCGCAACTGCCAAAGCGGGGCATGCTTATGACAATCAATATGCTTGGATCATGAAATTTAGCGAAGGTAAAATTATCCATTGCCGGGTTTACTATGATGATGTATTGGTTGATAAAACTTTAGGCTAAGTTTTTGAGGCGATAGTCAAAGTAAGATCTTGAAGTTTAAGGAAAACACTTGTTCTCTAGTTTAATTTTAAAGTTATTGTCCTGAATTATAGACTTTTATCGAGAAACTCTATAACATACCCCGCCAAGTTCTAACCCTAATCCGAAAATAAATCACAAACGCATCAAACTATAATGATAAGTGAGATTATAATGAAAGCGATTAAAGATGTTTTGCAACATGATACGGCGGCAATTATTACTGCAAAAAGTAATTCCAGCAGATGTCCCGGCAAAAATTTTCGCCAATTCTCTGGTAGTAAAACATTGATTGATATCAAAATGTCGCAATTATTAAGCTTATTTCCAGCGCAACATATTTATTTAATTACTAATGATGAAGCCAAGGCTGATTTTTTAGCTAAACAATATGAGGTGAATGTGAGATACCAAGATTTTGATCAAAATTCTGTGATTTCTTTTATGGATACCTTAAGAGAAATTGAATTACCTTATATATTAAGGGCACATGCCACCACACCATTTTTGGGGACTCATGATATTTTAAATTTAATACAATGTTATTTTAACCACACGTCAAAAAATGATAGCGCATTTGCAGCCGAAAAATTACAGCGTCATTTATGTGATGAGCAAGGTGTGCCAATCAATTATCAACTTGGCGAAGGCTACCTACCACAACAAAATTTAACACCGATTTACGAAGTGCGTTCTGGGTTATTTTTTTTACCCCGTGAAGTGGCGCTTAAATATAAACATCATACCGGTGTTCAACCTTGTATTTATGAAGTCGATAAAATTAAAGCCATTGATATTTCCGATGAAGTGGATTGGAAATTAACGCAAATGTTATTGGCAAGTCACGAATTTAAACAATATGTCCATTGGCAAGATTAAACAACAAAATGCCTTAGCGACGCCTTTTAATATCACGCTGATATTAATGATGTCGTTAGCGGTAACCAATATTAGTGAATCAATTTATACGCCGGCGATAACCTCGATTGCGACGTATTTTCATGTTTCGAAAATGCAAGTTCAACATACGATAAATGCGTTTATGTTCGGCTTTGCTATGGGTCAATTATTATGGGGCCCCTTGTCCGATAAATTTGGCCGAAAAATAATGATGATGATTGGGCTTTGTATTTTTTTTCTGTCGACACTTTGCTGCGCCTTAGCGACATCGATTTATACTTTATTAATCATGCGATTTATTCAGGGTTTTTTTGGGTGTGCGGCATCGGTGTTAGTGCGAACCATCGCGCGCGACATGTTTCCCTTTCAACAACGCGCAAGAATTTTTTCTAGGATCATGGCTTTTATC
>CAYGUK010000097.1:0-14743 GCA_964352985.1 uncultured Legionellales bacterium | reverse complement strand
ATAAACTGTATAAAACTAAGAATGAATAAACCACCACTTTAATTATGGTTGAATTTGTTCGCCCTTTTTCCTTTATAAATGATCTTATCTCATAGTAAAAAAACCATAAGTTTTGGTCTTTATTCTGATAGAGATGATTCATGAATTCCATAAATTTCACAAACTTCGCCCTCCCCGGCTATGTTCATCATCATCTGATAATGACTTTGATAGTGACTGTTTTGTTAAAGTTGAGTGATGCTGTTGCCATTCAATCATGCTTTTACAAATAGTAATAAATGTCCCTCTGTCAATTTGACCCTCTAAATTAACATGACTCATCAAAGTGGTTTGCCCTTCAGGCATGAGGGTTTGACTGCGCCAAGCATTAACCAATGCTGATTTTTCCTTCATGAAATTTTCAATCAATGGTGTTAACGCTTTACGATCTCCACCATGCTTTAACTGCTCTGCAATCGACATAAACTGTGTTTTTGTTTTACTATCGAGTTTTGGCTCAGCAATAGATCTAAATAATTCATTAACATCATGTAAGCCAAGCGGTTTTTTCATCAACACTCGTTCGCGAATTTCCTCAAATAAATGATATTTTTGATTTTGGTTAATATGCTGAGGATGAAACTTAGCTTCTCGATACTTATCGATTAATTTTTCATACACAGCTTGAGCTGATTGAGCAGCTTTAAGCGCATCATGATAACCATCATTTTTTTCAAGGTTTGAAATTGAACTAAAATAATTTTTGAGCGTATTTAATTCATCTTCATTAAATTGAATATAATAGCTTCCCTTTTTATCAATAACAGGACGGGTAATTGTATTGTTTTGTTGAGTATTTTGCTCGCCTTTAACCATCTTCGATAATTTTTCTTTTAAGCTTAATTTTTTAGGTGGCTCAATTGTAAATCCAACGCGATGAATATAATTAGCACCACGAATTTTATCGATACCGCGTAATGCTTCATTAATACTCACATGTGTGTAATCACCAGAGAGTTTACCTTTAACGATAACAACATGGTGGCCACTTTGACGTAAATTTTCAGTTAAAGGATATAATCGTTGTTGCTCGGTTTGAGTAATGTTATCCGAGACAAAAGCAACAGCAGCCGGTTTTTTTGGTAGCTGATTAATATAATTATTAATGGTGTCACTATCACGATAACCATTGTGACTGACAATAATCGTTGCCTCGTGATCACCCACAGCAATCGATTTTGCATCAATAATATTATCGACAACATATAGCGTATCAAGACTTGTTCCCTGTTGGGCGATGTAGAGACCAGGGTTGTTATCACCGTTATAGTTAATTTGGGTGACTTTTTCACTATTATTATCTAAAAATAATTGTAATTCACCAGAGCGTTTACCACTTAAATCAGTAATAGGCACAAGGATCGCTTTTGCAGTTTTTTTCTCATTCGGTAACGGTACTTTAGCATGATAACGTAAATCACTTAAATCAACACCAATCACCCCTTTTACTTCACGTAAATAATGCTCAGCCGGGGTATAAGCAATGGAAACGCCAGCTTCATAATAAGAACTTATCTTGTTCGTTTCGTTGTTTAGCCCTAAATCATTTTTTAATACTTCAAGACCATGGTTAACTAAAATATCATTCCAATCCACCTTATCTCGTATCGCATCTAATGGTGGGGTAATGGCATCCACACTAATACCATGAGGTTGTAATTTTTCCCGTAACATCCACAGTGCACGATCGGTGGTGTGTTGCGTACTATTTTCATAACGATTAATACGATCGAAAATAGCATTAACATCGAATTCACTATTTTTAATGTTAATGAATTCTTTTAATCCAGGGATTAAATTAACATCATAATGTAGCTCATCTTTCCCTCGACATTTTCGAATTAATTGACTCGCTTTATTCTGATTACCAATAATTAAATTGTATCCTGGATAATGCTTTTTATTTTTATCTTGAGGATGTTTAACGATCGCCTTGTTATCTTTTGACGTAGTGACGGTCAATTGAATACGCGCTTTACATTCCCCTTTTAGCATCGCATTAATATCGTTATCTCTAGCAATGGTCACCTGTGATGGTGAATAGGATAAAATAACCTCAGATAATTTAGAAAGATTATTAACACCTAGTGACACTAAAACCGTTGCATCGGGCGCTGCGAGCGCTATAGACGCACCTGTTTCCGGGCCTTCAACAAGATACAAATGACCACCTATTTTACCTCGTTGAATTAAACCAGCCGAACCTTGAATTACCCCTTTTGATAATTTTGGATTATCCATAAAACTTGCTTTATTGGCTGTCTTTTTATCTAAATAAATGCGTTGGACACACGTCATTTCTTTTTGTTGATCAAAGCCAGCAATCACAGCAGCAGGTAGTTTGTTTATTTTTTCTATTGGGTTGCCCTGCTCATCATAATCAATCCATTTAGCACCCGCTGGCCAATATCGAATTTCCATATTGGATAATTCAGGCACATGGCGGTGCTCTCTAAAATAACGAGTTACAATACTATTATCTGGTGTTATAGCGCCATCCCAAATACTACGCGCGGATGTAATAGCATTTAATTTTCGCGTAGCCTCGACTTGAGAGTGATCAATAGTTTTTTGTTTTGGTTGATTCACTTTTAGTTCGGTGATCATTGCCTCGTGCTCGCTTAATCCCGCTAATCGAGTACCATATTTTAGTGCTTCTTTTCCTGACAAACCTAAATAGTGTTGGATAGCTTTAATCGGACCACCGCCTATTTCTTCAGAAAAACTATACCATTGCCCTTTTTTATCACCCGTCATTGTGATAATTAAAGCACCAGGATAACGCCATTCTCTACTATTACGTTTTGACGGTTCGCCGAGGATCGCTAAATACGAATTTTGTGGATCAGCCATTAACACACGACTAATTAAATCCGCATCAAATCGTTTTGTTTCAACGTACGTTGTTTGTTTTACCAATTGCTGTGCTTGTTGCCACTGTTTGGCTTCTCGATTAAGCACTTTAAAATCAATATTATGATCAAAGATAAAATGATAACTCGCACGATTAGCTAATAATTGCGCGGCCTGTGCGCCACGAAGATTGGCGGGTGCTTGTAAATAGTCTTTTACGGATTGATAGGCAACATGTTGATCCGCGTATTTCTTTAATTTGTCCGTATCACATTTGATACCGGTAATTTGTGGATAGCCAATGTTTTGTTTTTTACAACATTCAATCAATTCAAAAGCAGCCAAATTACGTTGCGCACCCAGTAATTTAGCTTGTTTTTTTAATAATGTTGCATCACGATTTAAACGCTCTGCTATTTTGACCGCTGACCATGCAATACACGCATCAATTCGCTTTTGCTCGTAATATGAAATTTGACGGATAAGTTGTCTGGTTTCAGAATCAGATGCCTTTTTCATCAATTTAAGGTAATCGTAATAACGTGCTTGTGTTTTAATAAGAGCCGCAAGACCATTGATTTCAACAAGTGCACCAAATCGTTTAAAATTATTATTAATAATATGAGCCAAGCGTGTTTGTTTAAGCTCATTATTTTCATGGCGATAACGCTCAATCATTTGATAAGCATATGCTCTGCTTGCAAGTGTCTTAAGATCGACTTTTTCAAATACAACACTACCCGCATGTTGCTCCATATTTTGTATTAATTCATAAGCAACCTTATCACGCTGACAAGACAGTACTTGTGCGCGCAATTTAT
The DNA here is from genome assembly GCA_964352985.1 of uncultured Legionellales bacterium. Taxonomy (GTDB): domain Bacteria; phylum Pseudomonadota; class Gammaproteobacteria; order JAHCLG01; family JAHCLG01; genus CAYGUK01. The sequence continues at coordinate 11,030 of CAYGUK010000097.1, read as the reverse complement.
ACTTATCAGACTGGTGTGATGATTTTTCACAACGTTTTTTATAAGCCTTCCAGGCATTACCAGTTTGCTTAGCGATATTGTTATAGTTTTGAACCTGTTTAATGCTAACTTTGAGTTCAGGACTTGCAGTTCGTTTGATAGTTAAATGTTCATAACGCCAGTTTTCTAAATTGACTGATTTAAAACCGTCTTTGAGAAAGTCATTAAGATAAATACCATATAATTTAGGCCGTGACTTAATTCTGTGCGCTAATAATATTCGCTCTAAATTATTTTGTTGTTCCAGAGATGGTGTAAGCTCGCTAAATCGCTTCACGGTTTCCCGCGCATTGAAATGCTGCTGATGATGTTTTAATCGATTTTGATCAATATCAAAATGTTCAATCAATGGTTCAAAATGCGTTAAACGGGTTAACACTGTATTAGCCAATTGATTTCGCTCAATTGAGTATTCATGAAGCTTAAGTTTATGCGCGTCTCGTTCATCATCACTCAATTTTTCAGTTTGGTATAAAGCAGCGGCAATCTCATGATCTAAATCAAGATAACGCTTAACGGTTTCAATCGAAGGAAGATAACTTTTTTCAAATTGTTTTAATGAAAGATCATAACGGTGTTGATGAGATTGATGTCTCAACTCAAGAATAAATTGATTCTTCTCTTTTTTATTACCAAGCGCTGAAATAATGTGACCATAATAGTCTTTAATATTAGACATTATTTTATCTGCATGAAATGGATCGTAAAATTGACTGAGTTTAAATTCACTCGCAATAGCATGAATTTCATCGTGTCGATCACCAAAGTCTACAGATTGTTTTATGGCATCGCGTGAGATCCGATTTCGATCGAGTGCTAATTGATAATAATCCATATTATCATTAATAATATTGGCGCGCTGACTATTATCGAGTTGTTTTTGATATATGGTACGTTGCCGTGAAATTTTCTCATCCATGTTAATTTGAGAAAATCCTAACGGTGTGGTGACGTCAAATAACAGTGCTTTATTATCGTCACTCAAACGGGCACGTTCTTCAATATCGAATACTGCTGCTTCAATTTTCGTAGAAATACTCTGCTCTAATGAATGCAGCTCCAGTTTATGTCGCACCACTTCATCATAGTCATTTCGAGCAGCAAAATAAAGCATGTCATTTTCATGATAGAGGTACAGTGTTTTACTTAAAATTTCCTCATCAATCGGCACATGAGAGTACAACATTCTTAGCTCATAACCGGGCATGGCTTTTAATGCTTCAACCGACTTTGCAATATCGATGCGTTTGTCACAAAAATCCGCAACAACCATGGCATCTTTTCGTCGTTGCTTTAATGCTTCATTGGGATCAGGTGCAAGTGATTGTTGCTTTTCAATTAATGCTTGATAGTTAAATAACCACAACCACGCATCGTGAATTTTTTCTTTTGAGTGACGAATAAAATTAACCGCAAGTTTAGTGACACGCTTAGGCTCATAGCCACGACGCATGGCAAAACTCACGGGATAATCAATCAATGAATCACGAAGCCCGTAGCGGCTGACGGTTTCTTTTAAATGAGCATAATCATTAAAATTATCTTTATCTGCAACAATATTTAACCCAAGTCGATGACGACTTGCTGTCACCAAGAATGATTGTCTGTCAAACACACGACTGTCAACATAAAGACTAGAATAATTCCCGGTAAATCCTTGCAAGCGATGAATCGTCGCTGCATAGCCATAAGTCACCGCATGAGTATCATTTCTGGATAACAGAATTTCTCGTCCGCTATCTAATAATACAGTCATTTTTTGATCATCAAAATTAATAACCGTACCAAACTCACCATTTTTAACAGGCGTTCGATAATCGGTTTTATTAAAAACTAAACGCTCACCTTGAGTGATATTCAGCAAACCAGTCGATGTTTTTAATTGAATCCCATCACTGCTTAATTGACCACCCATGATTAATCGTGCTCTGGCTAATTGATTCAATTCATCAACAGTTTCATTTTTAAATGCAATTAAGATATGCTCTTTTAAATGATCGGAAGTGGATAGCACACCATCGTGCCATTTTTCGATTACTGTATTTTTAGCAGTTAACGGATCATCGACTAATGAAACAAAACCATGTTCATTATACGCATCTAATCCAACACCTGTTTTAAAGGTTTCCATCTCAAGTGTAGCATCGCGTTGCCATTCAACCTGTTGTCGCATAATGGTGTCCATCACCACATGCCCTGCCTCACTAATCATTGTTCGCATCGCTGCACCGCGACCAACAGATTGAAGCTGCTCAGTATCACCGACACCGGCAAGTTTACTACCGCTCGAATTAACCAGTGATTGCACTGCATGGAGATCATCCAGTGTGGCCATGCCCATTTCATCCATCACCACAATATCTTTGTCACTAAGTGTTTTGTATCCCTTTTCAATCTGAGAGAGGAAGCCTGCGATAGTAGTCGATTTAATACCCGATTCATTTTCTAAACCAACACTCGCGCGACCAGAAAAAGCAATACCGTGAACACGATAACCTGATTGTTCCCACACTTGTTTGGCGGCTTTTAACATATAGGTCTTACCAGTTCCAGCATAACCGGTGACAATGGCTAGATCGCCACTCAAGGTTAAATGTTTTAAAGCTATTGTTTGGCTATCATTTAAACCAAATTCACGTGCTGCCGAAATCACCAAATCATCAGATACCAAAAATGTTTGCTTTCGATTTAACTCAGAGGTTAACTTAATCAAATCACACTCAAGTTCAAATGCTGCTCTAGTAACAAAATGCTCCCGTCCATCATCACCTAAACCTAACGGCAGAATGTCATTTGATTGGCAAACGGCATTGCTGATTGCTTCAAAGATTTCTGAGTTATCCGAACGTTCAAAGATCCAATTTTTTAATTCACGCTCACTAAAAATAGTTTGCTCTTGCTTTAAATAATCAATAATGTCATTAACCAGTTTTTCTTTTGAAGCATCTTCTTGTTGTTGAACACGCTTTAAGACTTCCGCCTCAGTCACATATTTTGAGAGTTCATGATTCACATCATCTTGAGAGAAGGTTTGATAATCAGCTTGCAATTTATCAGTGAGCAACTGTGGGTTAGCTTGAATATTGGCAAAATTCTTGGCACGGATTAATTGGTTTTCAGCAATTCGAATTTCTTGAAGTTTGGTATCATGCATGTATTTTGCTTTGCCGACTTTCACGGTGGGAATGAGTTTAATCCCTCGCTCTCTGTTACTACGGTGATCAATCCTAGCATCAATACCTAACTCCATCATTTTTTGATTAGCATAGTCTGCCCATTTGGCACGAACGGTTTTGACTAATTGGCTCAATTCATTTTTACCAAATCGAATTTTTGTCTTACTAAAGCCAGTGTCCGTGAATTGTCGAAGCGGCATCACCACATGCGCATGAGGATTAATTAAATCCCAGTGAACGGCTACATCACAAAAAAAACCATCCGTAGCTAATACGTCTTTGGCAAATTGCCGAACTAATGCAATCGCATTATCTTGATCAAGTTCAATAGGAATTGCAAAATCATCATGAAAATAGAGTTGCGAATCAGCGCGCTTTTCCATGATTTCAATTTGGTTCCAGGCAGTATCAGAAAAATTAAATCCACTTTGATCAAACTGGTAATGTCCATCATCACCTTTGATATGTGAGTGTCGTAATTTCAAAGCCCACTCTGGTGCGTCATCGGGTAATAAGCATTCTTTGTAAACAACATCGTGTCGTTTGTTAAAATCTTTCGTTTCTTCTGTTCGATAACAAGTCCGTTTTTCACCACGAATATAGGCTGCCGCAAAGACTGCGTTTTTACCGTCTCGACGTTTTCCGATTTCTCGATGGTAATGATAAATTGCCATACTGACCCCTAACCCATTAGGGTTACTTTATCAAAGCACCAAAGCATTCGCAAGAATGCATAAGTGCACATAGTGAATTACTGGCTGTCGCCAGTACTATGATTTTTGGTGTTCGCTTCGCTTATTGTTTGACTTTTTAATTTTTATATTTCAATATGATGTTGCGATACAGCCGGGGACGGCGTTGGTCGCGACGGGATTAAACGGGTGGTGCTAATATAACCACCCTATCCTTAAAATAATTATTATGAAAAGAATTTTTTAATAAGGGGTCTCATTGCCGACCCCTTAAGCCCCGCTAGGATATTTATAGACAGGATTAATGCTAGGGGCTAACACTATTGAACTTGGGGAATTTTAAAAATGGTAAAAGTAAAAAAAGATCCAGTGGATCAAAAAGCAAAACTTGTTGAACAGCTTAAAGAAATTGAGCAAAAGATTGCTGACTTTGATGAGCAACGTGCGAGTAAAGTAGCAACACTTGCGAAAAAATATCGTATCGTTGATATTAATGACGATATTCTAAACGCTGAGTTTAAAGCGCTTAGAGACAAACATCTCAATACGCAAGATGTAGCACGCTCAGCAATGGATGCTGGTCAAAAAAAGTCTTAAGCCGAAAAGCTCGCATACAAACAAAAATCGCAGTAGCTCAAAAACGAATTAGGCATCGTGACGGTCATCGAAAATTTCTATTAGGACTTGCATTTGAAAAGGCGGGGTTAGTGTTTATTCAAAATGATTATATTGATTCAGCAGCAGCTCAACTCATATGTAAAGCTTGTATTCAACAAATAGAAAACGGTGACAATAATGAGCATAGCCTCTATAAACAAGGTCAAGTGGCATTCAATAGTGAAACATTCATGAATGATAAAACTGCCATTTCTAAGGCTCAGTCGATATTTAATCAAGAATGGAAGCGGGTGCGCTTTCATAACCTTGTTCGCCTTGGTGGTGATATTTTAAGTTCAGGCTTAGGTGAATATCATAAGGCAACAATTCTTGGTGCCCTACTATACTATGCAACTAAAACAAGCAAAGTGGAATCAGTTTGTGTGTGATTTGTTTTTTTGAAATTTGCCCGTAGTAACGAGAATCCCAAGAGTCTTTAGGATCACCAACACCATATACCCAATAACCAGTTAACTTGTATTGTCCATTTTTTATATAACGATGAATAGTAAGATTGTTTTTGTCGATCGGTTGAATAACTGCTGAATATGAAATAGTTAAATTATCGTGAGTGACTGTCACGAGATTATAATTAACATTAACAGTGTCGCCAGGTACGGCTATCACCTGCTTAATTAAGGGTTGGCTACCATTATTACAATTTCCCTTTTCGATATACCCTCGATGAATACCCATTGAAGCCACATTATTAGGCAAACAAAACGATACATAGTCATTTGAATGAATTGCAACAGAGGAATGAATTATACGGTAGAATCCAACTGGTACAGAACCCGAATAAGTGAAAATTACGCCGAATAATTTGAAGGTAACAAAAATTAAAGGCAACACCATTAAAGCTAGCAAAAATTGTTTAAGTGACTTTAACTTTGGTTTTTTAAAACGAAATTTTGTCGTTATATTACGTTTAGGCTTTAAAAATATTGTATCCGAGTTATTCATTATTAAATGACTTTTATTTCACAAGTATTAACTAAACCATAATTATACCAAATCATTTGTAGATTAATATCGATTAAAGTTATTCTAACACTTATTAAAACGAGCCTCAGAAAAATTTTATCGTAAACATATTGAACTTTGTTTCATTCTTTTAAATAGAGTAATTGAACATGAAAATATCAAATGAAGAAATCAATATTATTTATCAGTCGTTAACAGAAACAATTTTCGAAGTCAAAGCAGCCCGACAAACTTCACTATTATTAATCGATGAACTTTAAAAAAATGCTCTCTCAAAAGAGTCGACCTTGATTGATAGAAACGCATTAGTGACAAATGCTAGATATGAAGAATAATACGAAATTTTTGTTTACTTCAACCCTATTAATTGTCGCCATTATTTTGTTATTTTTGCATTTAATTTGAACTAATTTCACATTTTTAATTTCAAAAAACACTGGTAAAAACAGTGTTTTTGTTGTTTTAATTAGTGATTATGATATAATGAATCCATTGAATTTTAGCGTGTTATTGAAGTGCTACCAACACTCCAACAACACTAACCAAACCGACTAACAAGGAGTCGACAATGGCTAAGTTAAACCTACCACAAGATAATCCTGTACGCAATATTCCCTCTGACGAAACCCTGATGACACTTGATAATTGCTTTCATCAAGTCTCAGAAGTATTAGCAAAATCATCACTTGATACAACCGATATTATTACTTTGCGCTTCTGCAAAGAGAATTTAAGAGAGGTTGTCCAATCACTCATGGCAAAAGTCACTCGTCTCAACAAGAACATCACTCTTGCTGAGCAGTTCGCTGAATTAAATAAACTCAGTTAATTTAATTTAAAAAAACTAATTCGTTGGAGATTTTTACTATGAGTAATGATTTATCACCTAAAATTTATGTTGTTTGTTTATCTGCTTATAATGCTGGTGAGCTACATGGCAAGTGGATTGATGCAACACTAAACATTGAATAAATTCACGATGAAATCGACAAGATGTTATCAACAAGTCCATCAAAAGACTGTTCAGAAGATTATGCGATCCATGACTTCGAGGATTTCGGAGAACACTCAATAAGTGAATTTGAACCGATAGAATCCATATCTAAAAAAGCCCATTTTATTGTTAATTATGGAAAACTTGGATGCGCGGTGCTGAGTTACATCTGTGGTGATTTTGACGAAGCATATAATATGCTTGAAAATCAATATTGTGGTGATTTTGAAAACACCTTAGCATTTTCTACAGAATTATTTGATGAATTATATCTTGATCAAATTCCCGAGGCAGTTCATTTTTATATCGACTATGACTCTTTCTCAAGAGATATATTCATCTCAGATTATCTTGCAATTTATTCTGATGGTAGAACACATGTATTCAATCAATATTCTTGAGGAGTATTTAGATATGTCTATACTTTTACAGTTAAAATTAACCCGACTTAAAAATATTGTTTTAAATTTTGAGTATAAGATAATCAACATTAAAATGAAATTAAGAAAAAAACTCGCATCAAATCAAATTAATTCTTCACGTGTAAAAAATCTAAAATTAAAATTAAAAACATTAGAATATAAGCTATTCAGAGCTGAACTTAATATTATTAATTTTACTGAAAGTAAACTTTTAGATTATTTACCATCTGAAAATAAAACAGCAATTTTAAACATTATTCGAACGGATTATTTAACGGTACCGAATACACCCAAACGAAAAAACCTTATCGCCCTAATATTTCAATTTGATTTTTAATAAAACCAGGAGCAATTTAAATGAATTCAACTTTAAAAACCAATTATACAATATATCAAATGGCGACGCCCATGATTAATAAAGCCACATATTATAAAAATAAATCGATTAAACTTAAGAAAGCGTCAAAAATGAATAAGAAGAGATCTAAAATTATTAAACGTATATTTCTTGGCTTACTTGCATTTTCTTTAACAAGTTGCGCCATTAATAATGAAGATATTGGGACTTTAACGGGTGGTGCCGTTGGTGGATTTTTAGGTAATCAAATAGGCGGGGGATCAGGTAGAGTCGTTGCTACTGTTGGCGGAACATTATTAGGTGCGTTCATTGGTAATCGTATAGGTCATACTATGGATGAAGTTGATAAATTGGAACTAAATAAAACCATCACAAATGTTCCATCAGGTGATAGTAATCAATGGACAAACCAACATACCCATACTCATTATACAGTAACACCAGGAAGATTTTATCAAGCAAACAATCACACATGTCGAACTTATAAAATGCAAGCATCAATAAATGGTCGTTCAACTTTTGTCACAGGTGTTGCATGTGAAGATAGCTCGGGTAATTGGGTAACTAAGTAACAACAAGGTAAAATAATTTATGTTTACACATTTACAAAACACCACTGACATTATTGATTATCAAATAGTGAGTTCAAATAAAGTTAATGCGTATTTAAAAAGAGGTTATAAATTGTTATGTCCTCCAAAATATCAAATCAAAGTAGGCTGGATCCAGCCCATGGTTAAAATTCATCAAAAAATTTCATTGTCTGAATTAAATGAACTTGAATACAGTTGTGTTAAATATTTTGGCGAAGGCTTATCTTTTAACCAAGTTGCATCAAAATTAAATCGTTCACCAAGCACAATTAAACAATTAATGTCGAAGTTGAGAAAACGTTACAGGTGTAAAACAACAATGCAATTGCTCTATATGCTTAATTTGGAAAATATAAAATAACTAAATTATGAATGAAAGGGCACAATAAATAGTACTTTAGTATATTTAATTAAAATATTTAGCATGCTAATGTCGTTCATACTGATTATTAACGGGGGATTTTTATGTTACATAATTTAGTTATGAAATCATTGATATTATTAGGATCGTTGAGTTTTACTACATTAGTTTATGCCCACTGTTGCCCGGGTGGATGTTGTCCAGGTATGGAAGTTGATAACAATTTCATCTGGTCGAGTTTGAAATTAAATAATATGAGTAATCTCAACCTTACAAAATTAATTCGCCATGACAAACATGTAAAAGAAATGATTTTAAAATCTGATAAATATAAATTAAAGAGTCATTGAGATAATTGATATAATTTCGTGTTAATTAAATTTAGCCATTGTTCATCTAACTTCGAAGAGGGGATGTCGCTGGCATTGTCATACTCTTCATGAGTGACCAATCTCATATACTGAGTAATTAAAGGCGTGACATTTGGAAATTCACCCTCAACACGAATAAAATCCAGATGTAAACTATCTGCAGCTTTGTCGCGATTTAACCAATAATATTCTAATCGCTTATTAATGATAGCTAAGTCTTTTGTAGGTTACATTGCAAAAATTTCAAATCTGGCTAACGAATTTGAACAGGGTAAAGTTATGGGAGTCTCTGGCTCTTTATTAGCCTTCACATGGGCTGTGGGTCCAATTATAAGTGGTATTAGTAATGTTGAATCAATAACTTTTTGTTATTTTTTTTCAATAATAATGCTAATTATTGGATTACTGATATTAAGTTTTGCTGAAATCATCAATAGAATTATACAGAATCAAAATTCAATCATCCATTAGATTTTGTACTTGCAATGAACCAAGGTAATATAAATAGTTTTACTCGAGAAGAAGAGCAGGAGATTACTAGGATTAATCTTTCTCATGCGCGACCTTTCCGGTGATATTTTTGGTGGATATCAGAATTACAACATTAGAAAAAATGTTAAATTTTTATCCTATGTAATTTTTCGTAATAGCTAATCGCGAGTGGTGTATTCACCATCGAAGTAAGCTCATTAAACTATACAAATTCATAAATTAATTTTTATCGAAAAGTCACGATGAATGCTCCCTGCTCAACATTAGGAAATGGGAATTTCCTAATGAAAGCGACGTTAATTACTAATCCAGCTGAGAGTATAAATTGCGAGCTAAAATCAGTACTAGAAGATCAAACTGAAACTACCTTATAAGTTGTTATCGGCGAAATTGAGAGAAGCACATCTCAATCCTGCACTTTATATAGTAGTGATTAAAAATAATTCTGTCGAAAACCTACAATTAACGAATAGTAAATTATCTTGGATTTAATATCATCTATCCATTTGAGATTGGCGCAGGTAGATTTTTCTTACGATAATGATTATGTAAACGTTCAAACCATACTCGTGATTTCTTAGTGACATATAAGAAAAATAATATCGTATAAACAATCATTGTAACTAGTAATCTATAATCTATGTTTGATTTAGTCACCATATTATGGATAACACTCACCCAACCTATCAAACTTAAATAAATTAATATTTGATTAAAAAAGAGAAAGGTTGAAAACTTAGCGCGCTTAATACCCACATATAAAAAGCTATTCCATGTTAAATTAAATAAAATCAATACAACAGGAAAGATGAAAACCGTTTGATTGGTGAGATATACAGTAACTGAATGATAAATAGCATAACAAAAACTAATAAAACAAAAAATTGAAAATAGCAAAATGAGTATTTGTAATATTTCTATTGATAAGGGTTTTTCTGACAAAATCACCGCAATAGATTCAAAAGGAGTCTTTTTTAATTCCTCTTGATATTCAATAATACGTTCACTACGAAACCAAAAATAACTGTGTTTAGATAGAATGCAACAGATAAAAACAATCGTGCTAATAACAAACCAAGCTAGTAAGATATCAAATACTATACCAGTATTACGCCCAGCACCAAACAGTGAAAGTGTTATAATGGGAATGAATATCGCAACAATATACAAAGGTATTTTAGCAAGGGAGTGGCGCTTTAAGATAGCATAGATGCAAAGTCCGCCTATGATTGCTAATAGAATGTTTGCAATATCCCACGGAATGACTATAAACGGTGATGAAAAAGTGACTATCGATACAATGATTGCGATCACAGCACTCACCATAAAACAAATGAGACTAAGCTTTAAAGTCTTTGGTAATGCTATATAATTATTTAAATGGTTTGACATGATTAACTCTTTAACTCTCTATTTATAATTATTATATGTTTGATTTCATCACACTGATCATTCAAATGACAAGTCATGTGAATAAACAAAAGCGAACTGTATCATATAACGATTTTTAAAACCCCCCTCCCATTATTGCTGATAACTAACGTATTTAGCGGCGATATTTATACGATAATATTGCTTTTATTGATCACGCCAGTTATTTTAAATTCTTGAATAATCTTCAAAAAAGGATGTTTGGACATGCAAGGTCCTCGTTTAATCGTTATTGTTCATTTAACGTGACTTTTCGATAAGAATTAATTTCTGATTTAGTATACTTTAATGAGCTTAATTCAACAGTGAATACATTATCCACTTGATTTATATGGTAAATTTTATTATCCTGCTCGCCCGAATAAACTCAACGAAGGCTAATAATAAATGGATCATGGGCGATCACTACCTCTTGTTGTCGAAAAATCAGCAGATGAGATCAATGCGATTATTACAACCG
>CAYGUK010000096.1:0-15339 GCA_964352985.1 uncultured Legionellales bacterium | reverse complement strand
GGGTGGCTTCGATCGGTTTTTGGCCTTGTTTTAATTCGCGTAAAGTTTTTGCTTGTACTCCATCCCTTGCAAAGGATAACGGCGTTTCACTACCGACTCGATCAACAATAAATTTATCTGGAAAAACATAGGGTAGTGGGGGCGTGGGTAAGCGTGATTTTTGCTTGGGTTGAGTGGTGCCTTTTGTTTGTGTTGATTTAGAATTTAATGGTTTGACGTTCTGAACGGCTTGTCGAAATATTTCAATATCTTCTTGAGTTAAGCGAGGTTTTTTTGTCATATAGAGTCTATGAGTTATAATCATCTAATTATTATTGTAGCAAACGAATTAATTAAGATGAAACTGACATTAAGTGAATTACAAAAACAAACTAAGCATTGTAAAACGTTGGCTGATTATCTACATAGTGCTGAAAAATGTTTAACTAAATATGATAGTTATTTTGGTCACGGTACTGATAATGCCTGGGATGAAGCTATTGTATTACTTTTTTTTGCGTTGGATTTACCACTTGAATCTACTGATGAAGTGTTAACTCGGGAATTAACATTATCAGAGATCAGTATTTTCCACGATTTACTCTTAAAAAGAATTAATGATAATTTACCAGCAGCTTATATTACCAACAAAGCTTATTTTGCTGGTTTAGAATTTTATGTCGACAAACGTGTTTTGATTCCGCGTTCACCATTGGCAGAATTAATCGAAAGACAATGCACACCTTGGATTTCTCCAGAACAAGTTCATCATATTTTAGATCTTTGTACTGGGAGTGGTTGTATCGCGATTGCAATTGCTAAGTATTTTCCCGATGCTTTAGTTGATGCGGTAGATATTTCATCTGATGCGCTTGCTGTTGCAAAAATAAATATAGAAAAAAATCAATGCCAAGATCAAGTGAAATTAATTCAGTCTGATCTTTTGCAGGATTTACCAGCGAAAAAATACGATATTATTATTAGTAATCCACCATATGTCGAAGTGGCGGAATATCAAGATCTACCTGCAGAATATTATCATGAACCTAAACTTGGCTTAGAAGCAGGTGATAGAGGTTTGGATTGTGTTACACCTATTTTACAGCACGCAAAAGAATTTCTGACACCTGAAGGAATTTTAATTGTTGAAGTTGGTAACAGTGCTGAAGCACTTGCTGAGTCTTATCCGCAGTTACCATTTATTTGGCTTGAATTTTCTCGAGGTGGAGATGGTGTGTTTTTATTAACAGCGAAAGACTTAATAAAGAGTGAATTATGACAGGTAATACCCTTGGTAAATTATTTACAGTGACGACATTTGGTGAAAGTCATGGGCCAGCATTAGGTGCGATTGTTGATGGTTGTCCACCGGGATTAGAATTATCCGAAGCTGATTTACAACATGATTTAAATCGACGAAAACCAGGCACTTCAAAATTTACAACACAAAGACGTGAAGCAGATGAAGTAAAAATTTTATCTGGTGTGTTTGAAGGAAAAACCACAGGAACAGCGATTGGCTTATTGATTGAAAACACTGATCAACGATCAAGAGATTATAGTGATATCAAAGATAAGTTTCGACCTGGTCATGCGGATTATACCTATCAACAAAAATATGGTTTTCGCGATTATCGTGGCGGTGGACGTGCTTCTGCAAGAGAAACTGCGATGCGAGTAGCTGCAGGTGCGATTGCTAAAAAATATTTGAGCCAATTTGATATTTTTATACGTGGCTATCTTGCTGAAATGGGTGACATCAAATGTGAATTAAAAGATTGGGACTGTGTCGAACAAAATCCATTTTTTTGTCCTGATCAAGAAAAAATTCCTGCGTTAGAAAATTTAATAAAACAATTACAGCGTGATGGAGATTCCATTGGTGCAAGAATAAATGTTGAAGCGAGCAACGTTCCGGCGGGTATAGGTGATCCCGTGTTTGGTAAATTTGATGCGGTAATTGCACATGCATTAATGTCGATTAATGCAGTCAAGGGGGTGGAAATTGGTGCTGGATTTCAATGTATTTCCCAACGTGGTAGTCAACATCGAGATGAAATGACACCACAAGGTTTTTTGTCTAATAATGCAGGGGGTGTGTTAGGTGGTATTACAAGTGGGCAAACCATTACGGCGAGTATTGCACTTAAACCGACTTCAAGTATTCGTGTGCCAGGTAAAACGATTGATGTAAATGGACACGCAACAGAAATCTCTACCAAGGGTCGTCATGATCCTTGTGTTGGTGTGCGCGCAACTCCAATTGCAGAAGCCATGCTTGCTCTTGTTATTATGGATCATTTTTTAATTCATCGTGCGCAAAATGCTGAAGTCGATAGTCACACGCCGATTATTACTTAAATTTGCTATAATACAATTAAAGTCATCGAAGTCAGCATCGGTGAATGAACAATTAATTTTTTTAACTAAGGATTAAACATGGATATTGCAATAGTTGGTGTTACAGGCGCAGTTGGCAACGCGATGTTAGACATTCTTGCTGAACGTAACTTTCCAGTCACAACGCTATATCCGCTTGCTAGTGAACGCAGTGCGGGTGATGCTGTCCGCTTTAAAAATAAATCCTTAAGAATTTTAGATGCAGCAACTTTTGATTTTACTAAAGTTAAAATAGCCTTATTTTCTGCTGGGGCAAGTGTTTCAAAAGAACTTGTGCCAAAAGTGGCAAGTGCTGGATGTATTTGTATCGATAACACCTCTTTTTTTCGTAATGATAATGATGTGCCGTTAATCGTCCCTGAAGTGAATCCTGAATGTTTAGAGGATTATCAGGCACGTCATATTATTGCAAATCCAAATTGCTCAACGATACAAATGGTCGTGGCGTTAAAACCTATTTATGATGCCGTGGGTATTAAAAGAATTAATGTTGCAACTTATCAAGCTGTCTCAGGAGCAGGTCGAAAAGGTATTAGTGAATTAGCAGATCAAACCGCACAATTATTAAATGCGAAAGCCTGTAAAAAAAATACGTTTCCATTACAAATTGCATTTAATGCCATTCCTCATATCGATACTTTTCAAGAAAACGGTTATACCCGAGAAGAAATGAAAATGGTTTGGGAAACGAAAAAAATTCTTCAGGATGATGAAATAAAAGTGAATCCAACTTGCGTCAGAGTGCCCGTATTTTATGGGCATAGTGAAGCGATTCATATTGAAACCCATGAAAAAATATCACGTGAAAACGCGATTAAATTATTAAAGAAAGCGCCAGGCGTTAACGTAGTGGAAAAACAAGAACCCGCAGGTTACCCAAGTGCGGTAACACATGCCACCGGCGATGATTCAGTTCATGTCGGGCGTATCCGCGAAGATATTTCATGTGACAAAGGTCTCAATCTTTGGGTAGTATCCGATAATGTTCGCAAGGGTGGGGCATTAAACGCGGTGCAAATTGCCGAGTTATTGATTTCGAAATTTCAATAAGGTGGCTATACTTTAAGTAGATAGTTCGTATTATATAGGAAAATGAATCAAGTCATTAAAAAATAAAGATGATCTTGGTGTCAAAATCCTGTATAATTTTGACTGTAGAGGTGTGGAAACACTTATCTAATTGTTCTTAAAAGGATTTAATTCGTCAATCAGCGTAAAGCATGGATAAACTCGACAAACAGTTAGTGTTTTTTTGAGTAGGGATGCAGTTAATTAACGTGGAAAAGGCGATATATGGTTAATTCAGTTAGTTCATCTACTGATAAAGTGCATGGCAGATTAAAATCTGCTCTTATGTCGTTAATACCAAGATCTGGCAAAAGAAAACAACATCCCAGAACAGAAGAACAAAAAGATGCTCAATTCGAGTTCACTCCAAGCCAAGAACAACAGTTAACTCCAACTAAAAAACCACGATCATCCACACTAAGTACTAACCTAATTACTGGAAGACTTAAGGATGCAAGTTCTCAACATCTTGCTAGTACCACCACACTTACTCCTAGGCCAATGCCGGGCGCCGTTGTCGTAAAAGATAAAGATGATGAGTTGCGTCAGGATTCTAGCGGAACTTTAACTGCGACGCCTTCACCTCATCCTGCCGAAGAATTCTCTCAACGTGCTCAATTTAGTCTCGTAATGACTCAAATTAGACAATTAAGACCCCGTTTAGATTCTCCAACACCTTTAGCTGGAAATGCTATGTTACCTGATCTTGATGGTAGTACGTATCAATCGCCTAGAATGACTGTGTAATAATCAAAATTCTATTTTTTGAGAAAATAAGTTATACACCCAAAGTCCGCATAAGTTAGTTTATAATATTCTAAACCCTAACCCTTTGTAATTAATACACTATGGACATCATGGCGCGTCTGCGATACAGTTCTTATAATAGTTGGATGTGTTTGTGCAAGGAGAGGTTGGGGTGGCAAGCTTGCGAAAATTTTTAATCTTTCTAACAGTATTGCTAGTGTTTTTGCCATTTAGTGCGTGGCCTGTGGGGCTTGGAAATATTGAAATATTTTCTGCGATTGGCCAACCACTTGATGCTGAGGTTCCCATAATTGAATTAGGCAATGTGCCGCTTTCTGATATCCGTGTCGGATTTGCAAATGGTAATGTATTTAAACAATTTAATATTCCTTTTCCAACCTATTTCAGAACGATTGAATTTCATCCTGCAATTAGTTCTCGTGGACGTCCTGTTATTCATATCACTAGTTCGCATGGTATCAGTGTGCCATTTTTGCGTTTTCTCGTGCAATTGCGTTGGCCTCAAGGGCAATTAGTTCGTGAATATACAGTTTTACTCGATCCACGTGGTTACCGTCGTCCGCGCAAACCACCAAAACGTTTTTATTATAAAGCGCCGAGAACGAATACACGTAAATATCTTGCAAATCCTGTTTCAAATTATGTTGAACCTGAAGCAGAAAAAAATGAAAACGCTATAACAACGACGGGTGTTTATGGGCCAACGAGCGCTGATGATACGCTGATTAAAATTGCTAGAAAAGCACGTCCTGATAATTCAGTATCAATTGATCAAACCATGGTTGCTATTTTCCGAGCAAATCCTAAAGCTTTTATTAACGGTAACATTAATGAATTAAAATCGGGTGAACGTTTAATATTACCCACACTCGCACAAATTAAAGCCATTGACGAAGACACGGCAAAACGTGAAGTTCAAAAAGAAGATAAGCAATGGGAAAATGAACATGAAAAAAATCAACACAATAATACTACCTCAAACAATGAGCCGGCTATCACTACAGAAAAAAATCATCCGCAACAAAATCAACATTCATTACCACTTACTAACAGTGGTCAACCAACAAAAGAGCCAGAAAAATTAGTCAATTTGCTCAACCAGCCTAACGCACAAACTGAGACGAATGCGGTTACACAAAAAAATGTTAACACTACGACGTCGCAAACAACTCAACAATTAGAACAAGAATTAGCTATAACAAATCAACAAGTCCAAACTGAAAAAGAATCTAACCAAATATTGGAAAATAAAGTCAACACACTTGAACAAGAAAATCAAAAACTAGAAAAAGAATTAGCTAATGATAATGCTGAAATCACCGCAATGAAAAATAATTCGGCGACCGGGAATAATGCTTCAGGTTCAAGTACGAGCAATATCAATTTATCCATGAATAATTTCGGTAAAGAATTTGATCACGGAGAAATGAATTCATCGAGTGGTGGTATATTGAATAGCAACATGTTATCGATATTGATCATTGCTGGTGCGATAATTTTACTGCTTATTTTTGCGGTCGTTTATTTAATGTTAAAACAAAAACGTCAAGGTAAAGGCGGTGGTAGTGGAAAGACTGCAGCCCTTGGCGGACCTAAACCAATGGCAACACCCGTTGATGCAGATATTGAAGATGATGATAGTGCCGCTGAAGAAACAACTGGAAGTGATGATTCAAACGATTCCGCTGATAATTCAGAACCAGCTAAAAGTGAGCATGCAAACTTAGATGTCAGCGCCTTAGATGAAGTTGATCTCTATATTACTTACGAAAAATTTGAGCAAGCAAAAACGGTATTGCAATCAGTCATCGAAAAAGAACCCGATAACGCAGTTTATCAGGCTAAAATGTTAGAAGTTATAGCTGCAAAAGAAGGTTGGCAAGTCATGGAAAATTATTTACATGATTTACCACAAGGTTTACAAGACTCTGATGCAATTAAAAAAACATTGGTGATGCTTAATGCAAAAGATGATATCGATGCTAATTCTCTGGAAGATGATGAACTTACCTCTGTTACTGAAGATGAATTTGATTTGGGTATCGATAACAGTGATAAAACATTAGAAGGGAGTAATGAATATGATTTTCCAAACGTCGAATCGCCAGCAGATGATGATGAAGTTGCTGCGATTATACTAGATGTTGGAGATGAAGTTTTAGATGTTGCGCCAGTAAAAGATAAGCTTGACGAAAATAGATTATCTATATCACCCTCTGCTAAAGAGGAAGAATTTATAGAAGAAAAAGAAGACCCATCACACGAAGAAGAACTGCCTGTGGAAGAAGCGAAATCTACTGAAGCAAAGCATGAATCAAATGACTTAGATTTTGATCCAATCAGCTTGCGTTTGCGTTTAATAAAAGTCTATGCGAATGCGAAAAATCAAGAAGCATTCGAAGCTGCTATCGATAAATTACCAGATGACTTAAAAACAGATGATAATGCAATGTGGCAAGAAATTTTAACACTAAAAGAATCTGCTTTTGGTGAGGGTGCCATAGAATCAGATGACAAAGTTGATACAAAGGTTGAAGAAACACACAAAGAAGATGATGGGAACACTTTGTCGTTCAAACCAAAATCAGTTGAAGCTGCGATAGCTGCCGAGAAAGATCAAGTTGAACAAGTCGACGTAGATGATAATGAAATGTCAATCGAAGATAAACTATCTCTTGCACAAACCTATATTGATATGGATGATATGGAAGGAGCCCGTGAAATTTTAAATGAAATAATGACAAGGGGTGATGAAAAACATAAAATGCAAGCAGAAGACATGTTGAAAAAATTAGACGAATAACAATGAAAATAGCTCTTGGAATTGAATATGATGGCAGTCATTTTCATGGCTGGCAAAGACAACCTAATCTTGCAACGGTTCAAGGTCATTTAGAAGCATCAATTTCTAAAGTTGCCAATGAATCAATCACAGTGCAATGCGCAGGTAGAACTGATACTGGCGTTCATGCCTTATCCCAAGTTGTTCACTTTGAAACAAATAAAGAACGTAATCAACGCAGTTGGGTATTTGGTGTTAATCATCACATGCCAAATTCGATTAGTGTGATTTGGGCAAAGCAAATGCCTGATAATTTTCATGCGCGTTTTAGCGCAGTAGCTAGACGATATCGTTATTATATTTATAATCATGCTGTCAGACCTGCTATTTGGCGTCGTAGTGTGACGTGGCATTATCATTCTTTAAATGAAAAACACATGCAACAAGCGGCGAACTATTTAATTGGAGAACATGATTTTACTTCGTTTCGTGCCTTGGAGTGTCAGTCAAAATCTCCAATTCGTCAAATTGAATCAATTAAATTTCACCGCCAACATGATTTAATTTATTTTGATATTAAAGCAAATGCATTTTTACACCATATGGTTAGAAATATTGCGGGTGTCCTTATTGCGATTGGGATGGGGAATAAACCTCCTGAATGGGCGAAAGAAGTATTAGTAGCAAAAAATCGTTCCTTGGGTGGGGTTACCGCACCACCTTATGGTCTCTATTTAGCGGAAGTTTACTATCCTGAAGAATTTACTATTCCAAAATCTAGAGAGTTATTTTTCCATCAATAATTTATTCATTAATAAATTCTTTCGATAATTATTGTTATAATCTAAATTTATCCGACACTAAAGGCTAGTTGAAATTGAAAAATCACAAAATGATTTTCAGTATTCTAATTTTACTTGCGTTAATTGTTCCTTTATCACTTGATCTTTATTTACCTGCTCTACCCATAATAAGCAAAAATTTGCATGCATCACAAGCAGAGGTTCAGTTAACTCTAAGTTTATTTCTCGGCGTTCTCGCTATTTTGCAACTATTTTGGGGTAATCTCTCTGATAGTTATGGTCGTAAGATATGTTTATTAATCTGAATGTCGGGTTATGTAATATCCAGTTTAATATGTGCGATTGCTTGGAATATTCATATTTTAATTTGGGGGCGTATTTTACAAGCAGCGCTAGGTTGCGCAAGTTTAGTAATTTGCTATGCAGTAGTTAAAGATTATTATGATGAAAAATCATCGAATAAATATATTGGTTACTTGTCCGCTTTAATGGGATTTGCACTGGCTGTTGCGCCGGTAATCGGCGGATATTTAACAACCTATATCAATTGGCAAGCAAATTTTTATTTATTGGGATTTGTAGGTCTAATTACAGTTGTCCTAATTGTTTTTCTCTTACCCGAAACAAATCAAAATAAAACATATCATTTTGATATCAAGGTGATAAGCAAAAGTTATTTAGATTTGCTAAAGAATAAACGGTATGTTTTTTATGTTACGTGTTTGGGATTTGCTTTTGGTGGACAGTTTTTTTATGTTGTTGCTGCACCCTTTATTTTAATTTCTAAATTGCATGTGCCCGTTAGTCAATTTGCTTATTATTTTATTTTTAATGCATATTCTTTTATTTTAGGAAGTTATATCGCGACGGTTTTACAAAAAAAAATTCATATCGATATCGTACTTTGCATTGCTATTACAATTAGTGTATTTAGTGCCATTATATTAACATTAGCAAGTTATATGATGTCGCCTATCTCTCCTGTCGTACTTGTTGCTATTATGTTTTTTGTCACCCTAGGTGTGGCGATGAGTATTCCACCATGTGTCTCTGGTGCGATAAATTTATTTCCGAAATCGATTGGCACCGCTTCGGCTGGCGCAAATTTTATGGAATTTGGTGGAAGTTTTATCGCTGGATTGATTGTTTCTTCTTTCTCATTACACCCTATACACTACATGTCAGTCGCAATGTTGATTGCAGAAATTTTTGCATTTGTTTGCATGTTATTTCTTGTAGTTAACAAAAAAATACAATAATTTATTTCATTAATTTATTTGCGATAATAGTTGTTAATCGTCTTGGTGCTAAACGAGTAGAGAATGCTAGCATTTTATTATATAAGCCACTAATCGAAATTCTTTTACCTCGCATTAAATCTCGATAACCAATTTCTGCAACTTTTTCTGCGGTCATCAGTGTAAATTTGTTGTTGACTAACTTCGTGTGATGCATGTTTGCGCGCTCAAAAAAGTTGGTTTTTGTCACGCCTGGGCATAATACGGTAACATTAATATTATGATCTTTGACTTCGTGAGCAATCGCCTCTGAAAAAGATAAAACAAAAGCTTTACTGGCACAATACACTGCCATGTGAGGCCCTGCTTGAAACGCAGCAGTAGATGCAACGTTTAATATTTTGCCTTGATTACGAGCAATCATTTTGTCTAAATATAAACGACATAATTCTGTTAAGGCTGAAATGTTAACTTTAATCAAATCAAGCGATGATTGGCAATCTATATTTGCAAATTTTCCATTGGTACCAAAGCCCGCATTATTGACCAAGATATCAATCGTGATTTTTAATTGATCAGTTTTAGCAACAATTTCACGAGCAGCGTGTTCTTGACTTAAATCGACAGGGATAATGGTAACGGCAATTGAGTAATGAGTTTTTAATTGCTCTGCTAGAGAGTTTAATTTGCTTTCTGTTCTTGCGACTAACACTAAATTGAAGTTATGTTTTGCAAAAACGTGAGCAAATTGTTCCCCGATCCCACTGGATGCACCTGTAATTAAAACAGTTTTTGAATTGTCCATTAAATATCTCTTTAAGTCATTAACCATCTTGGGATGTATTGTAGCGCATTTTTTAATAGATTGCGTAACATTTGATAATGGGGACAATGATATTTCACTAATTGCCAAAATTGTGATGAGTGATTGAGATATTGTGTGTGGGAAAGCTCATGAATGATAACATACTCGATTAATTCAACTGGTAAAAAAAGTAAATGATAATTTAAATGAATAACCTTAGTACTTGAACAGCTTCCCCATTGTGTTTTTTGTTGCCTGATCACAACTTTGGAAAAAGGGAGTTTAGTTTTTTTACTCATTATTAATGTTTTTGCTGTTAATATTGTTTTAGCGTGATTAATTATCCATTTTTTGAATTGAGCTTTTAATTTTTTTTCTTCATCAAGATTACCATAAATACTTAAATGTTGAGGTGATAGTTGTCTAATTTTAATTTGTTGTCTTGTTTGTGGGATATAGCTGAGTTGCCAATTTTGAGTTTCCCCTAAAAAGCTTAGATATTGAGGAGGGAATTCATCATTTTCCGACAGATGCTTAATTTTGGATAACTCTTTTTCTATCCATTCTCTTTTATCATTAATGATTTGATTAATATTATCTTGACACCACCAAGGTGTGGTAATCATTAATCCGTTAACGGGACAAATTTTTAAAATAATATTTTTTGCCCGTTTACTTTTTTTTATTGTAAAGGGTGGTGGCCATGAGTGTGAGTTCTGTGATTGTTTAAACATTTTGTTTTGCTAAAAAAGTATTAATTGTTTCTGCCAATTGTAAAGGATGTTGATAAATTAAGCCAAAGCCTCCATCCGGAAATGTGACGAGCTCACTATGTGGGATTTTAGCTTGTAGCGAAAGAGCATTTTGATGGGGTGATATTTTATTTTTTTCACCAGAAATAATTAACGTGGGTTGCTTTAAATCTTGTATTTGATTAACACTACCTTCCCCACAATACCATTGTCTTGCAAGTTCGCTTTCATTTTTAATAACAGTATTAGTGAGTGGTGCTTCAAATTGTGAAGATTGATATATTTTTTCAATTTTGGGGCCAACACTTGCTAGCTCAGTTTGGGGTAACAGAATTGATAAGAGAGATTTCGCTTGTGCTTCAGTCGCCATCGTATTAACCGTTGCGAGAGTTTCAAAAACGGTATCTTCAGGCCAAACTGCTTCTTGTGATCCAAAATCAGAATTGATTAAAATTAAATTTTTAATAATGTCATGATGATTTATTGCGAGTTTTTGTGCAAGCCAACCACCCAATCCGTATCCTAATATAGAGACTGAAGATAAATTTAACCCTTTTAAAAACGCAAAACAAAAATCAGAGAGTGAATTAATATCTAGATTTTGTAGTGAATTTGATGCGCCGATTCCAGGATATTCAAATAAATAGACTTGATGTTTTTTAGCTAATTCTTCAATAAAGACAGGTTCCCAATTATGCATGGTCATGTTAGATGCCATCAATAATACCATCGGAGAACCTTGGCCTATTGTTCGGTAAGCAACTTGATATTGTTCAGTTTTTAAAACATTAATTTCACTGATATGTTCTAATTGAGCAACGCCTCCTTGTTGTAAAATTTTGCGGCGATACCACGTGGGAAAAGTGTGGCTAAGCGAAAGTGCGATAATAATCAATAAAACATGTAAAAATGTATCGAGAAAAGCACTGTGTTTATGGATTACCACTGCAATAAACGTTAATAAGAAATTTAATGCAGTTAATAAAATCCAAATTAAAGTTAATTGACGATTTATTTTTTTAAAAACTTTCGTGTGCCATTCTATTTGCGGTGTTATCTCTTTTAAATATTGTTCAGTGAAGGGGTGATTGATAAGGTAAGTTACAAACATCACTAAAAGTAAAATCACATTACCAATTAATAAGGCGTATTTATCGTAGGATTGCCATTTAATAATGGCATAAATTACAAGGCTCCCTATGAAGAAAAGACAAGATGTCCAATCAATGATTCGTCGCTTAAGCAATCCTTTAATATTAAAAACAAAAAAACTGATTAACGCTATCACAATTCCTGTTTCTAAATAATTAGGTGAGGCAAATAAAAAGAATATCATCCATGGGATAAAGCTCGTTATTAGAGAAACCATATGTATGTCCTTTTTTGTAGCGTGACAATTTGTTTCGGTTTAACACATTATACCAAATAGATTTAAATTTGTGACACACTTCAGTCTCATTATACAATTACTCGCATTCTACGAACTACATATGAAAAGGTGTTATGATGAAGTTTAATTGGCATGACTCGTATTCATCTCGGCGTAGCCCCGTGTTTTCAAATAATATTATTGCTACATCTCAACCACTTGCCGCGATGGCGGGAATAAGTCGCATAGCAAGAGGGGGAAATGCAGTGGATGCTGCTATTGCTGCAGCGATTTGTTTGACAGTGGTTGAACCCACTAATAATGGGGTGGGGGGCGATTGTTTTGCTTTGGTTTATCAAGAGGGTGAATTAACTGCAATTAATGGTTCTGGTCCTTCACCCCAAGATTTAAATTTGGCGGCGTATTCTTCTTTTAAAAAAATGCCAATTCATGGTTGGTTGGCGGTGACAATTCCTGGTCAGGTAAATGCGTGGTTAAGCTTATCTCAACGTTTTGGACGTTTACCTTTCGCGGAGTTATTCGAACCTGCTATTCATTATGCTCAAACCGGTTATGCAGTGACACCTGTGGTGGCCGAGCAATGGCAAAGGGCAAAGCAAGCTTATCAGCAGTACCCTGAATTTTGTCGTTATTTTTTTCCACATTCAAACTTTCCTAAGCCTGGTGATATTTTTCAACATGCCGATTTAGCAAATACGCTCCAACTGATTGCTGAAACTGATACCAAGGCTTTTTATCAAGGAGAGTTGACTGAAAAAATAATTAAGCATGCAAAAACAGAAAATGTTATGCTTTGCGCTGAAGATTTCACATCTCATAAAGCTTTAATTCAACAAGCAATAACAGTCAATTATCTTGATTACACTTTATGCGAGTGCCAACCTAACGGCCAAGGATTGGTGACATTAATTGCCGCTGGTATTTTACAGCATTGTGATCATTCACTATTAATGCAAAAAAATGTCGATTATTATCATTATCAAATTGAAGCGATGCGTTTAGCATTACAAGTGGCCGCAACACATTTGGGTGATCCTCAATTTATGACGGTTCCTTCGGAAAATCTACTCCAATCAGAATTTTTACGATCACTTGCCAATAAGATTCAACATAATAAAACGAGTGGTATTAGTGAACATCCTCTTGCAGATTTTGGTACTGTTTATCTCAGTGTCGGTGATGAAAATGGTATGATGGTGTCATTGATTCAATCTAATTTTATGGGGTTTGGATCAGGTATTTTAATTCCGGAAACTGGGATCACTATGAATAATCGTGGTGCGTGTTTTAATTTGCGATCGGATCATCCAAATTCATTACAAGCTGGAAAATATCCTTACCATACCATTATGCCGGGATTTGTAATGAAAGATAATAAACCATTTATGAGTTTTGGTGTTGTCGGTGGGCCATTTCAACCTCAGGGACAATTGCAGATTTTACTTGCTATATTAAATTTACAACTAAATCCACAATCTGCGCTTGATATGCCGAGATGGTTTTTACAACCTGATGGTAATGTTGATGTTGAACAAGGGTTTGATGAAACAATTATTGCAGGTTTGGAAAATAGGGGACATGTCGTAAGATCAAAACCGCAATTTAGTTTTGGTGGTGCGCAATTGATTATTCGGATCAATGATTCTTATATCGGTGCGAGTGATCCTCGTCGTGATGGCTTAACCCTGGGGTATTAGTCCAATAAATTTATTGGCCAGTGCAAGCCTTGAATTAAATTAAATTTAAATGATCAAAAATTAGGATTGTAGCAACGTAATCGTATCGTCATTTTTTGCCAAACATAAGTGTTTCGATAACAGCGCTGGACTGATTGTTTATTCCTAGCATTGAGTAAATCAACATTCATACGCCACCCATGCATTTCGTAAGGAAGATAGACAATTCCATATTGATCTGCAATAAAGCGGTGTGAAAATCGGCCTCCCGTAAAATTAACTTTTGCATAGGCTCCGTTACAATGTTTAGTATATCTTGGATCACAACCTTGAGTTGAAATTTTAACGGGAAATTTCGGATAGTTTGGGAAGAAGCCAAGCGCGGGCACTATCCATGTTATAACAATACTAAACATCAAAATACGACACCACATAATTGCTGCCTCTTTCCATATATTTGTACTTAAGTATAGCAGGCACATGATAATTGCAAGTTTTGTGGACTCTTCAAGTCATGGTTCAGGTGATTAAGCTTAAAACTTAAAGTATTACTTCACGTGAAGTGAGGGCGCGAGATAAAGTATTACCATCGATATATTCTAATTCCCCCCCGATTGGGACACCATGTGCAATGCGAGTGACTTTAATAGAAAAAGGTTTGATGAGACTTGTTAAATAATGAGCGGTGGCTTCGCCTTCGACTGTTGGATTGGTTGCTAAAATAATTTCATTAAAGTGTTCGTGACTTAATCTGATTTTCAATTGCTCAATACCAATGTCATCAGGACCAATACCATCTAGCGGTGATAAGTGGCCTAATAAAACGAAATATTTTCCTTTGAACATTGAAGTTTGTTCAATTGCGAGCATATCGACAGGGGATTCTACAATACAAAGAAATTGAGAATCACGTTTTTCATTTGCACAAATTTGACATAATTTTGATTCGCAGAGCGTGCGGCATTGGCTACAATGTTTAATGTTGTTTAGTGCATTTTCGATAACTCGAGCTAAATATCTACCATTGTCTCGATCACGTTGTAAAAGATGGAAAGCCATTCTTTGCGCTGTCTTGGGACCAACTCCGGGAAGACAACGCAAAGCTTGAATGAATTCTTCAATAAGTGGACTAAATGCCAATGATTAAGCGCCGCCTTGTGAGCCACCTTCAGGTGGAGCTTGGAATTCAGGAGGTAACTCAAGTCCAGAAGTTAAGTTAACAATTTTCTCTTGTGACTTTTTCTCAATTTGGTTACTTGCATCGTTAATTGCAGCAACAATTAAATCTTCTAATACTTCTTTGTCGTCATCCATTAAACTGTAATCAATCTCACATTTTTTAGCTTCATGGCGACCTGACATGTAAACTTTTACCAGACCACCACCTGATTGTCCGATAACTGTTAATTGAGCTAATTCTTGTTGAGCATTTTGCATGTTTTTTTGCATTTTTTGAGCTTGTTCCATTAATTGTTTTAACTCTGGTTTCATACTCATTTTTTAGACCTCTGATATAATTATGTAAAACCTTTATTGTACCTTTTCGTCTGACATATTGATAGAGTTTGACAATATTTTACCATCAACACTATTTATAACTTGTTGTAATTTCGAGTCGTTGGTTAAGATGTCTTGTAATTTTTCTTGCTTCTGTTGGGGGTTTTGTTGTTTTTGTTCG
>CAYGUK010000095.1:0-15938 GCA_964352985.1 uncultured Legionellales bacterium | reverse complement strand
TCGGGAACAAAAAAATCAGAATTTCTCTAATTCAGATCCGCGGAATGTGGGTTAGTAACATGTTATTTTGATTAAATGTGTTTAACGATGTTAATCGATGGCATTTTTCTATCATCACCGACATTAAATCAAGTTTATTTAGAATATAACTAGCATTAGGCCAAAGGACGATTCCGGCACCAATAACGCGAGGTGTTTGATCTCTTTCGTAAACGCAGACATTAAAGTTTTTTTTTGTTAGTGCAATTGCAGCAGTTAAACCACCTATACCACCACCAATAATGGAAATATTAATCATTATTAACTTTCTCCATTTTATAAGCGAGATAAAATCTGTCAGTTAAAAGTTATAATCATAAAAATCAACCCTGTTTTTTTTTATCTTATCATACCAACTTAATAAATAATGTAATTTTTCATCAATGAGACATCTAACAGAAATAATACCATAAGTGTGGCGATGGATAATAATATTATCGCGAGAAAATCTAATTCAAAATTTAATTTTTTATTAAAATATCACACATATTTTCATTTGATCTTAATTTTTTATGTTAATTAATTGGCTGAATGTCTTACTATGTTTAACTTCTCCTCGCTATGCGGAACCCCTCTGCTGATGCTATGGTGAGCTCTATAATAAGCATCTAAGCGTTGACACCTGCTTATCACTGTATTGAACTCTTCTATAGATACATTAGAAAAACCAGAGTTCGTATTAGTTTCATATCGTTCTTTCAACCCTTTAACAATTGTTGCAAACGTTCGGTTGTTGTGATCTCGAAATTGATGTAAATCGTCATCAGATATTTCTTTGAAAATATCTTCGAAGAGCATTAACAAATCAGAAGGTTGGCGATCAAAATATTTCTCTATTAGGAGATCAATAATAAGCTTGCCTTTATTATCTGGAGTCATTAACAACGGCAGCCAATCATTTTGGTGAGGTAATGATTCTCTGACTTCTTGAATAAATTGGCGCCCCAAGTCTATTCTATTTATATTTATAATTTCAAATAAAAATGTTTGTCCCTGAAGATTGCGCCATAATGGATTTGCATTATATTTTAGTAAAATGGGCCAAATAAAAGATGTTTGACCTAAGCGAAAGGATGAGTATAAAACCATTTCACATTTTCTGTTAATTGAATTAATGGTATTTTTTAGTCTCTTAACAATATTATCTATATGAACTTTAATGTAATTTATTTCTGTCTCGTCAAATGAGACTTCAATATTCAATTCATATCCTTCTTCGAATTGGGCAAGTAAAACATTAAAGCTGTATTGCCGTTTGAATCGCGTATAAAGATATCTGCTCCTTTGTCAATAGCATAATTCATCAAATAGACATTTTTACGTTTTGCTGCCAGCAAGAGTATTTTATTAAGATCCTCGTGACTAAATGTAAAATGTGACAAGGATAAATGGATCTTGCTCCAATTTTTGCAAACTTGAGTATTATTTAGATCAGACTGATCTTTGTTATAAAAAGTCAAATTATTAAATGGCTGTTCATGTAAAATATAATGATAACAAACTATATTCATAGTCTCGTTTATAAGCTGAGTGAATTGTGATTTGGTTAGTATTTCCTGGTTATCTTCAGCTTTTGATTCCTGGATTATTTGTAATCGAAACCTCATATCTTGAAATGATCTCATTAATCAACCCTCGAATGATTTAATTTTCTTGAAAGATTTTCGTTTTCCACTGGATAATGTGTTTATTTAAGACATTAATAATTATTACACTGTATTGAATATGAGTGTTGGAAGTGACTTTAGGCATAATAATTTCCTATCATTATTGTTAAGGCTTCTGAAAATATAAGTAAAAGTATAGCCACGCATTTATCCAAAAATTAATTATAGGTTTAAAGTGCTCATTTAAAAAATCATTAAAATCAGCAAATAAAATGAGCTCACCAAAGGCTTATCGTCCCCAGTCGTTCTGAAAGATTTACTCTACAAAAGTAATTAACGCACCTAGTTTTTTCGAGTACCCGGTGCGCCTCTTGATAACAAGAGTTCAAAACCACATGGTTTCATAATAGATGTAAAATATACCCTGTAATTGTTAATTTCGGCACGGTCTACTTAGCGGATGATATAGTCTTGAATTACCAAAGAGCTATTAAAATATTAAATATTGAAGATAAACCTTCTTTGGATAGCTCGATAAAAGATTCTCGGACTCACAAAAACCTAAGTCACACACACATATAGCAATAATAAATGAAGAAAATAAATTTGATGTAGATGGTACGAAGAAGGTTGTTATCGATATGGAGATAATTGGTGGCAGCTCTTTAGAAGATAAGCTCCTTAAAGGGTATGTTACTATTTTTGATAATTTGAGATATTGCATAAAGATACTATTTTCTCTCGTATATTCGTAAGTTATCAATATTAACAGCTACTCAGTAAATTCACCTTTTTTATTTTCGGGGTAGATTTTACTTCTTATCATGATCAGACACATAATACATAATATTGTTGAAATTAATTAAACAATATTATGCCGTGGAGTCTTCATGAAAAAATGTATTATATTATCAACTTTGTCAATAATTGCTTTGTCAGTTAGTCAATCAATGGCTTTAAATTTATCTACGTTTACACACAGTGCAAATAGCAATCATACTTGTACAACAAACGAGTTTTGTGTCGAATATAATGCAGATCAAAGCGTACCAAACGGCAATCTAAATACAATTCAGCAAGATATTATTGCGGTAAAAGGTGTTACAAAGCCAGTCGATTCATGGACTATGGGTTGGGGTATCTTTGATGGTAATAAAAACATTTCAGTCTTCAGTATTGGCAACGATCCAGGCTTTAAGTATGTTACAAATTTTCAATTTACAATAACTAAAATTGGAAACACTACAAATCCTGAAAACTGTCATTTAGCCTTATCGGGTATGAAAGAAAGTCAAACAGTTGGCTTTAATATTCATTATGATGTTAAAAGCAAAACTTATAGTTGCTCACTTTTAAATAATTAAATGCAACCTCGACCTCAAGTCTAAGAAGGTAAGGTTAACATTTTAAGTCAAAAAAATACAAAGTAATGGTCAACCCATTGCTTTGCTAAATAATTATAAAATCATACTGGTAATCAGTTACCGCTATTATAAATTGTCTAATCAAAATTCTGATGCTGCCCTTAAAGATTCCCTCAAAATAAAATGACTGAAGCAGAGCAAAAAAAGATTTTATCGATTGTTAATTCACCCGAATATTGTGATCGCACCCCTAATGAAATTGTTCCTATCCTTGCTGAAAATGGGACTTATATTGCTTCTGAGTCAACATTCTATCGTGTTTTACGTCAACATAATCAATTGACTCATCGACATAAATCTCAACCTAAAAAACATCATAAGCCCAAAGCATTACACGCTAATGCGCCTAACCAAGTTTATTCATGAGACATTAGTTATTTGCCAACAACCGTCAAAGGATTATTTTATTATCTTTATTTTGTGATGGATATTTATAGTCGGAAAATTGTTGGTTATGCGGTTCATGAAACACAAAGCGCTGACCTTGCCGCCACAGTGATGGAAACAATTTGTCATGAGCAACAGATTAGTCGTAACCAGATCACATTGCATTCTGATAATGGCGCAACAATGAAAGGAGCAACATTGCTTATCACATTAAATAAACTGGGTATGACGACATCGTTTAGTCGTCCCTCAGTCAGTAATGATAATGCTTATTCTGAAGCATTATTTAAAACAACTAAATATCACCCGTCTTATCCTAAATCACCTGTTATCTCGCTTGAACAAGCTAGGGCTTGGGTTGATAATTTTGTTAACTGGTATAATACTCAACATCGCCATAGCAAAATTAAATTTGTCACACCCAAACAACGTCACCTTGGCTTAGATAAACAAATTTTAATAAAAAGAAATATTGTTTATTTAAATGCTAAAAGTAAAAACCCTAATCGATGGACTAAGAATACTAGAAATTGGAATTATATTGATAGCGTGATATTAAATGATGACAAAAAAATTGCGTCTACTTAGTTTAAATATTTAATGGGTAAACTACCTTGACATTCACCGCTACCTTACAAGTTGTTATCGGCGAAATTGAGGGAAGCACATCTCAATCCTGCACTTTATATAGTAGTGACTAAAAATAATTCTGTCGAAAACCTTTAATTATCGAATAGTAACTTATCTTGGATTTAATATTATCTATCCATTTGACATTGGCTCAGGTAGATTTTTCTTACGATAATGATTATGTAAACGCTCAAACCATACTCGTGATTTTTTAGTGACATATAAGAAAAGTAATATCGTATAAACAATCATTGTAACTTTAGATTTCAGCTATTAATTAATTTATATTAAATAATACTCTATTATTGTATAATTTAAGATTAGTGGATTAAATCATAATTAATGTAATCTAGACATGATCCAGATTTACTAATAATTTTGATCTTATTGGGGATTTAACATGACTCATTCAATAGCTAATCATCATGCCTTAATTACCGGTGCCGGCCGTGGAATAGGGAGAGCTAGTGCGATTAAACTTGCTGAAGAAGGTGTAAATCTTGCCCTGCTTGCGCGTAGTAAAAATGAGTTAGAAGATGTTGCTCATGAGTGTTCAGAACATAATGTTAACGTTATCGTGTTACCTTGCGATGTCCGTGATGATATTGCAGTAAGCCAAGCCATTAAACAATGCATGGCAGAATTTCCAAGTCTTGAAATTTTATTCAACAACCATGGTGTCGGAAGGTTTGGTTTATTTAAAGATACGCCACTAGAAAATTGGCAAAATGTTATAGATATCAATTTAAAAGCAACGATGCTGATTAGCCAATTAACGCTACCTTATATTACACAATCCACATTGCCAAACAGAGCCCTGATTTATTTGGCTTCTATTTCCAGTAAATTAAGCAGTCGTGGTGGTAATTCTTATTGTGCTAGCAAACATGGGATGCTAGGTTTTGCGAATTGTTTATTTGAAGAAATTAGAGAAGAAAATATAAAAGTAACATCCATATGCCCTGGCTATGTTAACACTTCAATGGTCAACACCAAACCAGAGCTTGATCCAGAAAAAATGATTCAACCCGATGACATCGCTCAACTTATCATTAATATTTTACAATTACCTCTAACGGTATGCCCAACTGAAATTATTCTTCGACCCCAACAATCGCCGTATATTACTTAGAAAGATTAATACTCAAATCAGCTCAAAAAGATGAATTGAAATAATTTGTTAATTTCTAATATCGATTAAATAATAATTAATATAGCCTTTTTGATAACTTTTATATAAATTGTGTGACCACGTTGATGGCACCGATATATTTCTTAACAAGTTTCTTATTAGCATTTAGAGATTATTTTTTGCTATTAGAAACCGCCGTGTGCCAAGCCATCCCTGCCATCATACCAAAAGCTAGAGCACTACCATTAGAGTTATTTTGATCATTGAATCTTATTTGAATACCTGCCCCTTCTTTTTTGGCAGATTTAATTGTCGTTAATTTAGCCCAAATATCTTTAATTTGTTCTTTTTGATTATCTGTTAAGTCATCACGCAAACTATATTTTTTATTTTTTTTAACTACTAATCCTGACTTTATTAATGCATCTTTTAATTTTTCTTCGAAGCTTCCAGTTTTATAACCTCGTTTACTTGCTTGTAGTAATGTTATTCGACCACTTTTAATGGCTTCCGTTATTCTACCTTTATCATGTTCAGTTGGTACATATCCATTACCTAGATTTTCAACAGGCTCGTTATTTGCTTTATTTAATTCGACTAATACTTGTCGTTGTTGTTCAGCCTCTAAATCACTGACAGTCTTTTCTATATCACATTCAATATGAGTAACTACATCAAATCGAGCATTATAAGTGTCAGTTGCAGCCAGCCGAACTGCATCAATTGTTTGCTGCAAAGTTATTCCATCACCAGATAAAGTTGTTTTAAGCTGTAAAAAACTCCTTGCTTTAAAACTTGCTAAATCCGCATCACCTCCATAGCGAAATAGGGATGCAATTCTTGGCTTCACAGTTGATATACTATAACAGTTATTGTGGTTGATGCCAACAAACCCTTTCTTTCCTAAGATACTTGTCAATGAAAACAATGATAGCTTCATCTGGGGAATCGTTTCTGGTATGGTACGAAAAATTAGATAAATAACCCCTAGAGTAACCCGTCAGCATATTTCAACCAATTGAAATACAACATAAATAATTCTTTATAAGCGCCAGCTCGGCTCATCGCAACCTGCGATTCGCAGACTGCGAATCGCAGGTTGCGTAATAAACCATGTTAAGGTATAGTTTTATTTATTTTGATTAAGGAATTCTCGTGACAACAAGTAAAAACTATTTTCCAACAGGAATTGTCACCGGCGCCGCATTTTGTGATCGGGTTATGGAGCGAGATTTATTAGAAAAACGATTCGAACAAAACGCACATGTTGTGATTATGTCGCCTCGTCGATATGGAAAAAGTAGCTTAATTGCACAATTTACAGTAGAACGTGATGTCCCCGTTGCCTCAGTTGATCTGTTGCCAGCAACATCAAATAAGTATGTGCGCAATGCTATCCTTGACAGTGTTTCTGAATTATTAAGCAGCATTTTGCCCCGTGTTAAGAAAAAGAAAGAACAATTATTAAGCATATTTTCGAATATGAATCCAGTGATTGAGTTATCTGCGTTTGGTCAAAAAATAAAATTAACGCCGTATGAAAAAGAGCCAGAAGAGACTATTTTAAAGCTCCTTTTAAATTTAGACAAAGTAGCTGCTGAGTTAAATAAAAAAATTATCTTTGTTATGGATGAATTTCAGCAAATAGCAAGTTTAGAGCAATCACACTCAATCGAAGCAAGTATTCGTCATTCAGTAGAAAGAAGTCAAAATGTTTTTTACATCTTCTCAGGTAGTAATCGAACCTTGCTAGAAAAAATGTTTAAAAATAAAAATCGTCCGCTATATCATTTATGTGATGAATTTAAGTTAGCAAGGATTTCATTTGAGGATTATTTTGAATTTATTAAAACTGCAAAGAACAACAGCTGGAAAAAAGGGATATCAGAAAATAGCATCAAGGAAATACTGAAAATAACGGAGTGCCATTCTTACTATGTGAATAGACTATGTCGATTATTATGGGATTTAAAAACACCGCCAAGCATAGAGAAAGTTAATGAAGTTTGGATGAAATTTGTTAATTCGCAATTAATAGATTGGGTTGCTGAGTCCATTGGCAATTTAACCCGTAATCAGCGGACAATATTAGCTGCCATAGCAAAAGAGCCAGAGAAGGAAATAAGTAGTAAAAACTTTTTAACAAAGGTGGAAATATCTGGATCAAGTTTACATAGGACAATTAGCACTCTTGTACGGGAAGATTATTTATTTATCGACAATGACGGTTATTATCGCGTGTTAAACCCTGTTGTTCGTAGTTACTTGTCCAATAACAAATATTTTGAATTTTAATTAATTACACTCAACTACTGATATATGAAGTTTCGGCAAAATTTAAATTTTTATAATAAGATCCGTGATAAGCTTAACTTTTAAGCAAAAACATATTATTCACTTAATTTATGTAATAAGTTTTATTATTTTGCTCGCCCGAATAGATTCAACGGCACCGTCAAGTTAATCAAAAAATGATGAATTTACCACAACGATTAATGTTATGATTAAAATAAGTTTTTTGGACATGGCGTTAATCAACCCTAATACCTAATATCAGGGTGACTATAACAGTGGGTTTATTCTAATACACTGTGAAAAGTGATAGGTAGAAATAAATTATTAATAAGGCGAATAGGCGTATTCATTTGTTGAAGATTTTCTTAATTCCTCATAATATTTCCGAAAATAGTCATATGCTCCATTAGTATCAAGTAGCTTTAATTGCATATCATCCCATTCAGACTCATCAGCGCTCATATTTCTATAACCAAATTTCCTGTAAAAAGGTATACCTTCTTCCGAGGGAGCTAAATAAATTTCTGTTATACCACATTGGCGTGCACTGTCTAATAACGCTAACATCATAAGTCTTCCAATTCCGTTTTTCTTACTTCCCACATAGAAATCATCTAACCTTAGCTTTTTATTATCTGAAACAAAAGTAGCAGATGAAAAAGCAACTGGAACGCCCTGTTTATTTGAAAGAATAATAAATATTCCTTCATCAAAATATCTCATTTTTGATGTTTTTTTATAGTGATTAAAGAACAATCTTTTATTTTTTTCATTAAGTGTATTATGATCTGGCTTTACTAATACACCACTACTAACGGCAGCTAAACTCAAAGACAAAGGATAACGAATATATTCTTGTGGAATAATCTCAATTTGGAAGCCATGATTTTTTATGATTTTCTTGATTAACGGATTTACTTTTATTTTCACTACTATTATCTTATTTTTATTTGTAATGCATCCTATAATAGTTGCACCAATCCGTCAACTTCTTATAAGCTAACCATTCATTTATCCAGTCATAACTATTTGTTTTTAATATTCTTTCAAACTCCGCCAAATCCTCCTTACTCTCCACACAACAAAATGCTTTGGATAGCTCACCCAAATCAAGATTAAATAATCGATTGCCTAACGGCGAATGATAATAATATTCTCGTTTGCCAACAGCATTAGCAATAATATTTATTTGTTGCTCAATTAAACCAAATTGTTGATAGCTGTTATAAATTGCTTCTTCGCACACAGAAGAATTAGGTAAATAAATTCGCGCAGGACAAGCGCGTTGAATGATTGTTGCAAAGTCTGATTTAACAATGTTATTAATTATATTACCGCTTGATTTTTTTGGAAGATAAATCAAATATTGAATTAAACTTTATTGCGTTGTTTTTCTTGGGGCTATCATAGCTTGCCGTAATGGAGTACTTTCTGTATCAGGTTTTAGTTTAACAGATTGTGGTTCTTCAGATTGTGATAAAACAGATGTTCGGCTTCCTGCTGAAATGCAACAGCAGTTTTTCATCATTTGAGCTTTAGTCATAATTGTTCTTGGGGCATCAATACATGGTGGTGATAAAAATAAACTACAACCACCAGAACAAATAAAGGTTGGAGCAGAGCAAGCTAAACACAAACAACGCACAGTATGAAAAAAAGGTATAATTCTATTGTTCTCTTTAGGAAAAAAATCTTGTAGGACTTGATCTACTCTGCTTGCGCAGTTTTCACCAAGACAACTATCTGAAGGTGGTGCTGCAAACATTTTCGTATATTTTTGCAATAATGATTCACCTCCTTGTTGCTCAAGTAGTGAGATTGGACTGAGCAAACTCACATGACTGATTACACAAGAAGAACTTGCTTCACTGAATAATTCGCTAATTTTTTCAGATGTATATGGCATTGCATTAAAACACAGGTGAAAATGATAAGATTCTCTAGATTCCAAATCCGTTATCAAACAACCTATGGTGCTTATCACATTCAAACCTGGATCACTTAAGAAAATATCAATTTGAGTTTTACTTTGCTCAGCTTGAGATAATTCACTATACATAAAATTTTCTTAAACAAAGTTCATACTTTAATAAATTATAGAAAATGTTATTCATAATAAATCTCATCATAATTGAGATTCAATAACTTAATAAAGAATTGATTTAATCAAGCAGTTATGTTTTAAAGAAAAACTGTTAAAAATAATAGGGTTATTAAAACTGTATATTCCACACGTTGAAAACGATCAATAAGGCAACTCAGTACTTCTGCTGTCATTGAGCGACAATGATAGCGGGCGCAAACTTGTAATAACTGCTTATATCGCAGTGGTACAACTAAACTTAATTGTGTTTGTGGTTCTTTTTGCTCTGTCATCGTCACACCTGATTGTTATTGATGTGATAATGCTAGCAGGGATAGAGGTTTGAGAAATTGTGCAAAATGATAGGATTGTCATATTTTAGTAATAAAATTTTGTTATAATATAATAAATATAAATAATAATAAAATAGGAAATATTATGTTTTCATTAGATTCATTAAAAGATCTCTCATGGATCCGTCGCGATGAAAAAACAAACTGCAGCCTTCATAAAATATCCTGCTCAAAAAGAGTTTCTTGACAGTCCCGCTGGAATTAAACTTTTAGATGCGATGTTAGACGCAGATAACTGTGGAGAAACAGTACTGATAGTTACAGCAGCAATAGCGATGAATAATGCATTAGAAAAATGTTATCAGCATGTTCATCCTCACAAAAATGGCTTTAAGGTAGTTTAATCTCCCTAATCCTAACGCCCAATTCAAACATATTCTGACATTGCAGTTTTTGTTTGATGTTGTCGATGTGATATCTAACAGTAAAAATAGAAATATTTTAACTGCTGCGAGCTTGCGCCTACTGCCATGCTCAATCATCCCTTTTGCTATTTCTATTTCGCGTTCAGTTAAATATTCATTAAAATTCGCACTCACCATCGAAGACGATAGCATGGCACCAATTTATAATGCCGGCGATATCATCATCATCGATCCATCGAACAAACCCAATCCCGGCCAAGATGTATTGGCTATTATTGAAAGTGATAAAACTGTTATCTTTAGAAAATACCGTGACAATGGTAAAGATGGCAAAGGTTATAATTATTTTGAGTTAATTCCTAATAACGATAACTGGGCTACGGTAACTGTTGATTCAGGTAGTAGAGGTAAAATTATTGGGATGATGGTTTATCATTTGAGGGGTGGGTGAGGGAAATCAATTTAGAGTTAATTAGAAGTTCTAATAAAACCAGCCTTTTCTAATTTATTTTTTATTTTTTTTCTTTGTGCTTCCTTCAAGTTTTTATCGAAATACACAAACAGAAGATCTTCTGAGGTGTCTGATAAGGCTTTAAGAGGATAAGATAGTTCTGTTATTAAAGTACGTTGCTCAATCGGTTTAACATTGACATAGATAGGCGCTTTAGACTTATAAGTTACAAAATCAGGCTTATTTACGCTTATTTGCTCTTCATTTAAATTATATTCATTAGCATATTTAGTTACAGAATCTTTAAGATCACTTTCTAGACTAGGCGCAACATAGTAAACTTGAGGTAAATTTCTAGTTAATATCATATTTGAGAGAATATTCATATTATCAATAGCCTTTTTACATTCAGATAATGCTTTAGAAGATAATGTCTTTTTAAATTTATTGACATTATTTTTATCAATAAAAAATTCCATTACCCTTAAAATATTATTCTCTGTTAAAGCTAAAAAATCTTTTAACAAATCATTTGCTAAACAAATTTTTTCGTTCTGTGAAATCTTGTTTTTTGATACATCACCATGATTTGACTTGTTTTTAATTTCATCGTGTTTTATAAAAAAATTAACTAAAGACTTTGAACAAGGAAGTAGTTTAACTATTTTGTTTTTATTAACATATTTTATTGAAATTAACTCTCGAAACAATAAAAGAAATTTAGCAAATAAAAGCTCACAGGTTGATTTCTTTTTGTGTAAATACACTTGTTTGTTCATTAATCTCCTAGCAAATAAAATTTGTTCAACAGTTGAAATCCCGTCAAGCTCTATACCTAAATGATTATGAGATATTGTTAGATTATGAATAATCCAATTTGGATCATACTTACCATATTCAACACCGCAGTAATGCGCATCTCTTAATAAATAATCCATTCGATCTGCATCAAGACTAGAAGAGATAATATCATGAAGAAACTCTGGCTTAAGTTTTTCATCAAATAGAATTTTTTCAGCTAATTGCAAATTTTTCCCCAGGCTATTTTTATCATTCTTGGTAATTTTCTTAATAATTACTCTTGAAAAATCTTCATGTGTTATTCCTATATCTTTATAACATCCCTCAATAGCATGTGAAAATGGTCCATGCCCAATATCATGCAACAATCCAGCTAGAATTAATGCAATATGATAATCTTCATTCTTATTTGCTTTTGATTTGTTTAACTTATCAACATTAGGTTTGATTTTCATTGAATTTGAGATTTTCTTTATTAAATAAGCAACACCTAATGAATGTGAAAATCTTGTGTGATCAGCAGATGGATAAACTAAATAAGCTAATCCTAATTGTTTAATATGCTTCAATCTTTGAAAATCAGGATTATCAATAACTGCTTTTATAGCTGTTTTTTCGACCTCATTAAAACTCCATCAATCCATGAATTGGGTCATTTATTGCCCACATAGCAACTCCCTTCAGCTAATACTATTAATTACTTATATATAGTATAGAAGCTTTTCCATATTTCGTTCATTTGCAGATATTGCACATCCGCAATAACAATATCATTTTTATACTTATTATTAATAAGATAACTATCTAAAATAAATAGATTTAATTGCATTTTTATCTTGACAATACGTCGTCAGAATGAGAACCTTTTTTCAGATCTTCCTCCACTTCTTTGAAATAATTTTTCATTTTTTTACTTGGGAAAAACCAATGTATATAACAGTAAAAAAACACTGGGTGGCAAGACTATTTTCGTTGAATAAAGATACGGCTTATTTGCGTTTTAATCGTAATTCTTTGCAATTTATTAACGATAAAAAAATCTATAAAGATACGATAACCAATTTGTATAATCACATCGTAGTCAAGCAAGGCTTTTTGTTTTCATCACTGCAAATCAATTCAGATAAATTTTGTGGAAAATTGACGGCGCTGAAATCCAGAACTTGTATAAAATTAGTGTCGATTGTCGAGCGCAGCCGACGATTATTTGTTCTCAGTTTTTTGAGAGATTACGAGTCATCTATTCTTGAAGCTGTTGAGCAATTTAATATCTTGTTGTCTAATGATCGATATTTAACAGATACACTCTATAAAAAATGGCATGAGCAATATTGGTATTTAAATAAAATATTTGATTTTCAATTTTATGCAAATGAATTGACTGATATTCTGCTTAATAATATAAGTCAATTAAAAAACTATTTTGATAAAGCAACTGTTCGCTCACATAATACAAAATTTGTTGAGGCTGAGATTATTAAATACGAATTTCTGTTCAACAACATTGAAAGTAATCCGTTAACATTAAAACAAAAAGAATCGGTGGTGACCGATGAAGATAATAATCTGATTATCGCTGGTGCGGGTTCTGGTAAAACGAGTGTTATTATTGCCAAGATTGCCTATATTCTCCTTAAAGGTTTAGCACAGCCTGATGAAATTTTATTAATCTCTTTTAGTAATGAAGTTAAACGAGAAATCATTGCTCGATTAAAGAATCGATTTACTAAATTTAATGGTTTGCCTAATAATCCTTTTACCTGCTTACCAACAGTAAGCCAAATACAGGTTGATACTTTCCATGGCTTTGGTAATAAAATTAATAAGCATTACAATAAATCGCTTAAAGTGATTACCGATGATGTTAAGAATAGTAATTTTGAATATACGAACTTCGTCGAGAATATCTTCATTGAGCTGCTTAAAGATGATCAACTGCGAGAATTGTTTTTAAATGTATTTGTTTATCAAGACAGCTTTTATCACAATGCACTCGATTATGACGATGAAAAAGAATATAAATCTTTATTGGCCAATAGTCTTTATCGAACTATGGGTGGGCATCATGTTAAAAGTTTCGAAGAACTCGAAATTGCTAATTTCCTATTTTTACACAAGATTAATTATAGTTATGAAGAAGTATATCCGTATAAAGTTAGTAGCAATAATCGCAAAGAATATAAACCCGATTTTTATTTAACTGATTATGATATTTATCTCGAACATTTTGGTATTGACCGCAATAACAAAACCGCGCCTTTTATTAAGGACCAGCAAAGTTATGTAGATGGTATTAAATGGAAAATTGGCGTTCATAAAAAAAATAAAACCAAACTTATTCAAACTTTTAGTTATGAGCGTTTTGAAGGGAATCTGATTAGCAATTTGATCAAAAAATTTGAAGATACCGGCGTTGCAGTTATCAAGGATGATAATATTCAATCGTTTCTTGATAAATTAGGACGGGACATCAAATATTTTAAACGTGCTATTAAACTTTTAAAAAGTACGATCGACCAATTCTATGGTAATTACTTAAATTATAGTCAGCTTAAATCACGCGCTAATGAATTCCATGATCCGATCCGCATTCTACAATATTTGCAATTGTTCGAGGCATTCACCCATAAGTATAAAAATGAATTAGCCAATGATAAACGCACTGATTTTCCGAGCATGATTAACAATGCGATTAAGATTTATCAAAACTATGATATCAATGAAAACTACAAATATATTATTGTTGATGAATTTCAGGATACTTCTCGCGGAAAGATTAAACTATTACAACAATTAAAAATCAATAGTCATCAGCATTGTAAATTGATGTGTGTTGGTGATGATTGGCAATCGATATATCGATTCACTGGCAGCGATGTCTCGGTGATGAAAGACTTTCCGCAACACTTTGGTACTACGGAATCGATCAAACTCGATATGACTTTCCGCTCCAATGACCAAATTACTGCAGTCGCATCAACGTTTATTCAAAAAAATCCTAAACAGTTAAACAAAGAAATCACTGCTTTTAATAAAGCAAACAACAAACCAATAACGATTTATTATTATGAAAGTGCAGAACAGAAATTTGAACTATTCGACCAAATATTACAAACTATAGAAAAGCAAAATAAAAAAACTGATGTTTTTGTTATTGGCCGATACAAAGTGACTGACGATCATATTCTCGATACCATTACTCCTTTTAAAGAGGAATGTAAGAATCTAAAAGTTAAACCCATGACCGCACATAAATCTAAAGGATTAGAAGCCAAGCAAGTCATCATCTTAGACTTGATCGATCAAACCCTTGGTTTCCCCTCGCGCGTAGATAGCGATCCGATCTTAGAATTATTTTTACCATATAAAGAAGAATTCAGGTATGCTGAAGAAAGACGATTGTTTTATGTGTCATTAACACGCGCCAAGGATCACATTTTTTTACTCGTTGATAAAAACAATCCTTCTTGTTTTGTTAGAGAATTAGAAGTCGATTATCCTGATAAAATTGTTTCAATTAATAAACCACGATTTTGTAATGAATGTGACTTAGGTGTATTAAAGAAAAAAGTATCAAAATATGATGTTGCTTTATTCTATTACTTTTGTAGCAACATCGACGGCTGCGGTTACTTAGAAATGACATGCCCAATATGTAAAGATGGCTTGGTGAAAAAAATAAATAACTACACTCACCAATGTGATAATAAAGTTTGCAAACAAAACTTTAAAAGTTGTCGTGATTGCGATCATGGTTTTTTAGTTGAAAGAATGAATGCAAAAAGTGGCCGGCGCTTTTATGGTTGTAGTAGTTTTTCGATTACAGGGTGTAGATATTCGGAGTAGTCTGATTGATAGAATGAAAAAAATTACTTTAAATATCTTCTCAAAAAGCATTACAAATAGATCACCAATATAGAAATTTAAACTATCTCTGTATTTATTAACGATAAACAAACCTATTTCAAATGATATGATGCACGCATAAATTTTACAATAGATAATTACTATGCATTCAAACCCCGAACAAGCTCCAAGTTTTCAAACATCAGATTTAATTGATCAATTAACTAGTGATGCTGCTAATTATCAAAGAAGTTCACCATCATTTTTTAGTGAAAGTAGGCTTTCCAAAAAACGTAAAAATCTAAAACGAGCTTCTAAAATCTTATTAGCATTGACTGCTATCTCAAGTATTATCGCAATTGCAGGTGTTCTAAAAGAT
The DNA here is from genome assembly GCA_964352985.1 of uncultured Legionellales bacterium. Taxonomy (GTDB): domain Bacteria; phylum Pseudomonadota; class Gammaproteobacteria; order JAHCLG01; family JAHCLG01; genus CAYGUK01. The sequence goes on along the minus strand of CAYGUK010000095.1, from coordinate 146 downwards.
GATGATAAATTATTATTAGGTGGCGGAATCCCTATGATGGTTTTAGGGTCAATTGCTTACTGCTTAGCCTGTTGTTACGCTCATGCACACATACCCTCTACAAGTACAAATACAGATTCCAATACTTTGACAAGCACCACCTCGAT
>CAYGUK010000094.1:0-16018 GCA_964352985.1 uncultured Legionellales bacterium | reverse complement strand
GATTTGACATACGAATTTACCCGTTTAATACATCGATTTAATACAGTAAACTCATTAAATTTACGACTTTTTTGCATAAAAATCAAAATAAAAAGAACATTTAGAGAACCTTCTGCAAAAATCAACCACTTTGCGAAGGTGTTGGCCCTTGGCTCGACCCACCTCGTTTACGGCTAATACCACCACCATGTTGCTTGATAGATTCAAAAACCATTAAGTCTTCAGCAGTGGGATTGTAATTAATTGCAAAGCCAAATTCAGTCGCCGCCATCCAAGCGGCACGTTGCATGGGCAGATAACCACTTAAAATATTTGCTGCAGGCCATCTTTCAGCCGCGATTTCGATCAGTTCGATAGCCGTATCAAAAAATTGTTTAATAATCGTGCCATCGGGTCTGACCCACTGACTTCCACCCTCATCGTCGTCATCATCAAGAATAGGATTGCCATCTTCATCAAAACGCATGCGGCGATAAGCGCCAAAGTTTAATCGGCCAGGGCCTGTTGTTAGACGATCACCACGATCGTGAATTAACCATAAACTTTGAGCTCGATGCACTTTAACAGGATGAGAATCAAGCGGTGGTTCTTTAACATCTGCATTACACAAGTCTAAATACGGAAAAAGACTCATGAGATGTTCAACATCATCTAAAGAAATTGGACGCTCAATGGAAAATTGCCTAATTTGCTCCACGTCTAAAGGCTTGCCTTGGGTGCCTAAACTTTCCCAAAACTCTTCTTCAAAAGTACTTGGCTTCTCATTATCATCATCCGCCATAATCGTTACCTAAATATTTCATTTGATGTGTTATTATAGCAAAAATGTTGAATTCTGGTACCTCTCCAGAGAGTGTTAAATAAATTGATGCGATTGGAATTGAGTACAATACATGAAATATATTACCTTAAGCCGCAAATTACTTTTTCGTGATCTTAAAAGCGGCGAATTGTATCTCATCATTGCTGCCGTCACATTATCCGTGTTATTAACTAGCACTTTAAATTTTTTCACGAATAGAATTGCGAGAACGGTGAGTGAACGCGCTACACAATTATTAGGCGCGGATTTAATTATCAATAGTGACACGCCGATTCCAGAAGCTTGGATTTCACAAGCGCATCAAACGCAATTAAAAACAGCAAAAATTATTTATTTTCCTAGCGTCATTGTTCATGGTGAACATTTACAATTAGTCAGTGTAAAAGCTGTGAGTCAATATTATCCGTTGCGAGGTGAAGTTAAAATTGCAAACTCCCCCTATGGCAAAGAATATATTACTCACGATATCCCACAACCCGGGCACGTTTGGTTAGAACCGAGAGCATTTAATAGTTTACACGTAAAAATAGGTGATAAAGTAGAAGTGGGTAGCGCCAAATTTATTGTATCACGCGCGATTACGTTTGAACCTGATCGCACCTCTATTTGGTTTAGTATTTCACCTCGCTTAATGATGAATATTAAAGATATTCCAAAAACAGAAGTTATCCAACCGGGTTCAAGAATTAGTTACCGACTGTTATTAGCAGGAAATGAAAACCAGCTCACACAATATCGACAATGGTTAAAAAATAAAATTAGTCCCGAACAACAAATTCGAGATGTGAAAAATGCCGCACCCGCAATTAACATTGCGTTAACTCGTAGCGAACGTTATTTTAATTTAGGATCAATTTTAGCATTAATTCTAGCCGGTATTGCCATTGCTATCGCCGCAAGAAAATACAGTGAAAGACATAGCCAATATTGTGCGTTATTAAAATCTTTTGGTGCTAAACAAAATCATATTACTGTTATTTACAGTTTAAATTTATTTTATATAGGCTTGATAAGTGGTGCATTAGGTTTATTGGGTGGTATTGGCTTGCAGTATTTGTTAGATCAATTGTTTTTACAATTTATTAATATCATCTTGCCCCCCATTCATTTATTACCTGGCTTTTTCGCTATAATTATAGGATTTATTTTATTGTTTGGATTTGCCGCACCACCATTATTAGTGTTGCGTCATGTTCCTGTAGCATCTATTTTACGAAAAAATAAATCTGCGATTCCACCTATTCCATTATGGCAAGATTTGCTCGCACCGATTGTGATTTTTTTATTAGTCTATTGGTATAGTCAAGATTGGCTACTCACCTTAATCATATTTACTGGCATTATTTTAGTGATCCTAATGATATTTATTGCAAGTGCGTATTTAGTAAAATTTGCCAATATTTTTCGCCGTCGTTTACAAAGCCAAATTAATTATGGTATTGCAAATATTACTCGACATTATCAAAGTTCTCTCACTTTATTAATTGCTTTTGGTCTCACTATTATGGTGTTATTACTTGCAACGATTGTTAAAACAGATTTATTAAGTGCTTGGTTTAATCAAATCCCACCGAAAGCGCCCAATTATTTTGCCATTAATATTTCTCCGCAACAAAAATCCGAGTTTCGTCAGTATTTAATTAAGCATCAAGTCACACCTCGTCGAATTTATCCGGTTATCCGCGGACGATTAATTGCATTAAATGGCAAATCCATTCGCCAAGCCGTCCCTGTAAATGCTCGTCATGATAATGTGTTAAATCGCGCAATCAATTTAACTTACATGAGTGAGTTTCCACCGGATAATACCTTGGTTGCAGGTAAATGGTGGCATTCAAGCGATAATGGATTAGCCAAAGTCTCGCTATCTTCACGCTTAGCAAATCGATTAAATATTAAATTAAATGACACCATTTCATTAATGATTGCCTCTGAAACAATTAAAGCGCAAGTGGTGAGTCTTAGAAAGATTGATTGGAATTCCATGCATCCTAATTTTTATATAATTTTCCCGCCAAAAACTTTAGCCAAATTTCCAACAACTTTTATTACAAGTTTTTATTTAACCTCAACACAAAAAATGTTATTGAATAATTTAATTCAACAGTTTCCCAATATTACTATTTTTGATGTTACACAAATCATGACCCAGGTGCGCGGCATGTTGCAGAAAGTCTCTCTCGCGGTGCAATTTGTGTTTGTCTTTGCGCTCATTGCTGGAATAATAGTATTATTTTCTGCTATTTTTTCAACGATTGATGCCAGATGCTATGAAAATAGTATTTTGCGTGCAATGGGTGCGACGAGAAAATTTTTAAGAATAAGTTTATTAGCTGAATTTATTTGCCTTGGACTCATTGCGGGAATTGTTGCTGCTATCGGTGCAGAATTTATAGGCTATATTATGGCTGAAAAACTGTTTTCACTTCCATTTCATTTTAATTATTTAATTTTTATCTTCGGTCCGCTAATGAGCATCATATTAATATTAAGTTTTGGATTGATAGTAACGAGAAAAGTGATAAAAGTCCCGCCCAGTTTAAGTTTGACTTATCACTAATCTAAATAAATAAAAAACCATGAAGCCATTTAGAGAGATAAAGAGATTTAAGTTAAAAAGCAAACCTAAATCTCTTTATCAAAAATCAAATTATGGAAAGTTATAACGTAAGCCCATACCAATTTCAATGGCATAAAGATCACGTGAATTATCGATACGAACATTCGCACCGCCACCAACGGGCACAGAATTAAATCGTAAATTGCCTAAGTCTTCAAAACGCACAAAAATATCACCTAATACATTTTGTAATATGTCAGAGGTAATACCTGCTTGAATATCCCAAGCTAAATGATTGGTCGTGCTACGAACAGAATTGTTAACAATAGCATTTGTTTGCCGATTAATTAACGTAAAATTTGTTACAGAATGAGCAAGACCAAAACCACCGCCAACATAAGGCAAAAATTCAGATTGGTTGTAAAAATCCCAATAAGCTTGCACCATAAATTGTGAAGTATAAAATTTTGCACGTCCAAAATTAGCCGAACCTGCAGTAATTGGACTAATAGTAAAAGAACGTTCAGGGCGAAACATTAATAAAAACCCAAGGCGTAGAGGTAAAAAATAATTTTTATCGAACCGATATCCTAATTCCACACCCAGTTCAACGTTTGAAGAAGTATGAGATGTTTCGTTTAAGGGCCCACCAAAAACATTGGTTTGTGCTAATTTTAAAAACGAACGCGTATAACCACCAAATAAAGTGATATAACGATTGCCATTCCAAATAGATGATGGCGTATAAACGTATTCTTGATTATCAACATCGTTACCTGAATCAGCTCTTGCGATTGAAAAAAGACTACAGAAAATAACCACTGCAATAGCAGCAAAGCGTATTTTAATTCTCATTAACATTCCCCACTATGTTAAAAAAAGACCAAGATAATAGGCAAAAATAGTAACATAAGTATGCCAGTTTGCAAGAATTAAGTGTGTTGGAAAAATTTTAACTCATTCCTTATATTACAGTAAAAATTTATCAATGCATTTTTATTCATGTTGAACATTGCTATGCTTAGCAACTTTGTTAGAAACTTAAGGATAACGTCCGGACATGTTGCAGATTAATGATTGCACTATTGTGCTAAAGCAATTACTCGCAGAAAAAATAGTTTTTTTTGATGGTGCAATGGGAACAATGATTCAAAATCATCGTTTAACTGAAGAAGACTTTCGCGGTCAACGATTTAAAAAACACACAACCGATTTAAAAGGCAATAATGATCTCTTAACGCTAACACAACCAGATATTATTTTAGATATCCATCGCCAATATTTAGAAGCCGGCAGTGATATCATTGAAACTAACACGTTTAATTCTACATCTATCTCACAAGCAGATTATAACCTTGAACATATTGTTTATGAGTTAAATTATCAAGCTGCCCTCCTCGCCAAAACAGCGGTTACTGAATTTAACAAAAAAACACCGGATAAACCTCGTTTTGTTGCAGGCAGTTTAGGTCCAACTAACCGCACTGCGTCGCTCTCTCCCGATGTTAATAATCCAGGAATTCGAAATGTTTCATTTGATGAATTAGCAAATGCTTATACTGAATGTGTTAAAGGTTTAATTGACGGTGGTGCAGATATATTATTAGTCGAAACAATTTTTGATACGCTTAATGCAAAAGCTGCATTATTTGCCATTCAACAATATTTTTTACAACATCAATGTCACATACCCATTATTATATCAGGTACCATTACCGATTTGAGTGGTCGTACGCTTTCCGGACAAACCCTAGCGGCTTTTTGGCATTCTGTTCGCCATAGTAATCCCATAGCGATAGGTTTAAATTGCGCGCTCGGCGCCAAAGAATTACGCCCCTATGTTGAAGAATTATCAAAAATTGCAAATACCTTTACATCATGTTACCCCAATGCGGGCTTACCAAATTCATTTGGTGAATATGATGAAACCCCCGAAGACATGGCCAAAGATATCAGTGAATTTGCAAATAATGGCTTCATCAATATAGTTGGTGGGTGTTGTGGCACGACACCAGAACACATTAAAGCCATGGCGGATGCTTGTAAAAATATTAAACCACGTTCTATTCCTAAACTTAAACCCGCTTGTCGCTTAAGTGGCTTAGAACCTTTAATCATTAATGAAAAATCATTATTTGTGAATGTAGGTGAAAGAACAAATGTCACGGGTTCTAAAAAATTTGCCGATTTAATTTTAAATGATGATTATGAAACCGCATTATGTGTCGCTCGCCAACAAGTAGAAAATGGTGCGCAAATTATCGATATCAACATGGATGAAGCCATGCTTGATTCTGTTAGCGCAATGACAAAATTTTGTTATCTCATTGCAACAGAACCAGATATTGCAAAAGTCCCCGTGATGCTTGACTCATCTAAATGGGAAGTCATCGAAGCAGGCTTAAAATGTTTGCAAGGAAAATGTGTTGTTAATTCGATAAGCTTAAAAGAAGGCGAAAAAGATTTTATCAAAAAAGCTCGATTAGTTCGTCATTATGGTGCGGCTGTTATTGTGATGGCATTTGATGAGCGAGGTCAAGCAGATACAGAAGATCGTAAAGTTGAAATTTGCACTCGCGCTTATAATTTATTAATCAAAGAAGCTGATTTTCCACCAGAGGATATTATTTTTGATCCCAATGTTTTTGCCGTTGCCACAGGGATTGAAGAACACAATACTTATGCTATAGCGTTTATCAACGCCACCAAAAGAATAAAACAAACGTTACCTCACACCAAAATAAGCGGAGGCTTATCCAATTTGTCATTTTCATTTCGTGGTAACAATCCCATCCGTGAAGCAATGCACACTGCATTTTTATATCATGCTATTCAAGCGGGTTTAACCATGGCAATTGTTAATGCCGGGCAATTATCAAATTATGAAGAAATTCCAACTGATGTTTTAACACGAATCGAAGATGTATTATTTAACAGACGTCCTGATGCGACAGAGCGTTTACTCGATGTCGCCGATAACGTAAAAGGTCAAGCTAAAAATAAAAAAGATGAACTTAAATGGCGCGAGTTACCAGTTTGCGAACGACTCTCTCACGCGTTAGTCAAAGGGATTAATGAATTTATTACCGAAGACACCGCCGAAGCATTAAAAGAATTACAACACCCTTTAAAAGTCATTGAAGGCCCTCTCATGAAAGGTATGAGCATTGTCGGCGATTTATTTGGTGCGGGTAAAATGTTTTTACCTCAAGTCGTAAAAAGCGCTCGCGTGATGAAACAGTCAGTCGCGTATTTAGAGCCCTTTTTCGAAACAAAAGACGGTCAAAAAAAATCAAGCAAAGGTAAAATTATTCTAGCAACCGTCAAAGGTGACGTTCACGATATTGGCAAAAATATAGTTGGCGTTGTATTACAATGTAATAATTACGACGTAATTGATTTAGGTGTGATGGTATCTTGCAATGCTATTCTTGACAAAGCGAATCATGAAAATGCTGATATAATAGGCTTAAGTGGCTTAATCACTCCATCACTTGAAGAAATGCAATTAAATGCTCAGGAGATGCAACGTTTAAATTATACCCTACCACTGTTAATTGGTGGCGCAACTACCTCTAAAAAACATACTGCCGCTAAAATTAATCCCAAATACGATCATCCCGTTATTCACGTAAAAGACGCTTCACGTGTAGTCAATGTCGTGAACAAATTATTAAGCCCTGAACACCATGATGATTTTGTGAGTGAAATAGCGAGAGATTACGAGAAAATATTTCAACATTTTCAAAATCAAGACGCACGAAGCCCAAGACAAGCGATTGCTGAAGCGAGAAAAAATAAATGCCAAATTGACTGGCAAAATTTTCAAGCGATTACACCAAAATTTATTGGCAATCAAACGTTAATTGACTACCCGCTCACGACCTTAGTTGATTATATCGATTGGACACCTTTTTTTAAAACCTGGGAATTAGCAGGTCGATACCCTAATATATTGGAAGATGAAATTGTAGGGGAAGCAGCAAGAAATCTTTTTAATGATGCTAAGGCTTTATTATCTGAAATTGTCGAAAAACAATTATTAAAGGCTCATGCTGTTTTCGGTATTTATCCTGCAAATAATATTAATATTGATGATGTCGAAATTTATCGTGATGAAGAACACAGTGAAATTTTAGCTCGTTTTAATTTTATACGGCAACAAATGGTCAAAACCAAAGATAAACCTAATCTATGTTTGGCTGATTTTATTGCCCCTAAACAAAGTCACACTAAAGATTATTTAGGATTATTTTGTGTTACTGCAGGCGATGGATTAGATAAATTAGTTGCAAAATATGAAGAACAAAATGATAGTTATAATAGCATTCTAGTCAAAGCCATTGCCGACAGACTCGCCGAAGCATTTGCCGAACATTTACATGAAAAAATTCGGAAAGAATACTGGGGTTATGCGACAGATGAAACTTTAAATAATGAACAACTAATAAGAGAAAAATATTGTGGTATTCGTCCTGCACCTGGCTACCCAGCCTGTCCCGATCACACCGAAAAAGCCACACTTTTTGAAGTCTTAGATGTCACGCAAAAAATTGGTGTTCAACTCACCGAAAATTTTGCCATGTGGCCAGCAGCATCAGTGAGTGGCTTTTACTTTGCTCACCCCGAAGCACAATATTTTGGTACGGGTAAAATCGATAAAAGCCAAGTCGAAGACTACGCAAAACGTAAAAACATGTCTGTGTCTGAAATCGAGAAATGGCTTGCGCCGATTTTGGCTTACTGATCATTCCCTTATTAAATTATGGGTTGATAAACTAGTCTCACTATTAAATGAGTCAGTATTACTTCACTATTTTTATTGATAATAATTTTATAAATTTCACATATTAATAATATATCTTGGCTTAGGATTGGTTCCAAGACTATTAATAGCTGAAGACTTTACAAAGTTGATCGAGCTTGAAATCGAAAAATAAATTGCATCGAGATAAATTAAAAAACTTTCCCCAAGAAAAAAAACTTGGGGAATGAATTTTTTAATTAACTAAAATGACCATATCTTCGGAAGTTAGAATCAGCGCTATCATCAGCCGGACCTACCGCATCGCTCATTAATTTTCTAGTGTATTGTCCAAAGGCTGTTACTAAAGATGTAATTTGAGTAACTAACTCACTCTGACTTGCTATTGGTGTGACAAAAGGTGAGAAATATAAAAGTTTAAATTCTTTAGCGATAGCGCATTTAAAATCATCTTTAGCACGGTCATCAAACATTAGTGTATCAAAAGTATCTAATTGACCAGGATGATTTATTGCTAAATAATTTCTGAAATCACCTAATAACTTTGCTATTTGATCACTATTATCTGAAATAGGATCATAAGCAATAGTTGCAGATATTTGCGATTGACGTTGCGCGTGTCTGTCACGTGCTTCATATAAATCAACTTGTAATAATTCCATAATTAATGCTTGGCTTTGGGGATCTGCTGGAAGGCTTGCGCCAACTCTTTTAGAATCAGCTTGAACAACCGGATCTTGTAGTGCTGCTAATTTTTGCTGAAACAACTTATTAATACTTGGATACAAATCACTTCTGTTTTTCCCTCCGACGATGGTAAATCTATGGAGATACAATAATTCTTGTTGTTGAACTAATTCTCCATCATCAACGTTATCACGGATCTCTTGTAACACTCCATAAAAAACATTACTTTCCAGACTAACATCCGGATGACCTCCTTGTATTTTTATCGTAATTGCAATTAAATCATCATCAGTTATATCTTGAAGTGTGGGGAATTGGTAAGCCATAAAAATAAACCTATTATTAATTATATTACCCTTAATGATAGGTTATTTTATAACATTTTCGGACCCGTAACATTTACGGGTGTTGCTCGTTCTTTACGTAATTATTGTTAAAATAATACCTAATTAAACGATTGCCAACTTTTGACAAATATCTATCGTGGGTTGCGATTTATTTAAAGTATAAAAATGTAACCCAGGTGCGCCCTCAGTGATTAACCGCTGGCAAAGTTTGAGAACAATATCAAAACCTAGTTGTTGAATTGCTTGCAAATCATCACCATAAGCGTTAAAACGCTCAGCCATCCAGCGAGGAATTTCAGCGCCGCAAATGGCTGAAAATCGTTTGATCCCTGAAAAATTTGTAATGGGCATAATACCTGGAATAATTGGAATATGAATCCCTTCTTTCACACACCAATCTCTAAAAAAACAATAAGCATCAATATTAAAAAAATATTGCGTTATTGCTGCATTCACCCCTTTAGCCACTTTGTTTTTAAAATGCTTAAAATCATCGGTTGCATTTTTACTATCAGGATGAAATTCAGGAAAAGCGGCAACATGAATATAAAAATGATCACCGGTTTCATGTCGAATAAAATCAACTAATTCATTTGCATGTCTAAATTTACCTATTCCTCCAACAGATCCTGAAGGATGATCACCTCTTAATACAACCAAATGTTTGATATCTCGCTCAATATATAATCTTAGTAGACCAGCAATATTTTCTTTCGTGGAGTTAACGCAAGAAATATGGGGAGCAACGGATAACGCTGTTTCCTGCTTAAGGGTAAAAACAGTTTCTGAGGTTTTTTCTTGCACAGAACCACCGGCGCCGAACGTGACAGAATAAAATTCCGGCTTCAGTTCAGCAAGTTCCTTTGCCGTATCAATAAGTGAACTCACCCCGTGTTCCGTACGTGGTGGAAAAAATTCAAAACTAATATTTGGTTGCATTATAAAATCCATCTACAAAATTTGTAGTGATTCTAAAGCAACTAGGTTGAACTGTGAAGTCGAAATACAAGATTATCGGTTTTTTAAAACTACGTGCTAAAGATTTCTGTGACTTAATTTAATTTAGAACGATCAAGGGGAATGATTTCACCCTCGGCATCGATACCAATATCCCATTGCGCATATTCTGCAGTATCCACTATTAATTGATAGAGAGAATGCACCATATCAAAACCAATATTGATATCTAATTGCATTTCATTCATTCCGATAAAACTTAAAATAGGTGTTCCTTGGCGTGATTGGATCACTTTTAATTGTTTTATTAAAACAGGATCATCACCAAAATAATTATCTTCATTCCCAGCTGATTGTGGTTGCTCAGTAAAATCAGAAAATGAAGCATCTTCACGATTTTCAAGCGTAGGATCTGGCAAGGACAAAGGCTGTAATGATGATTTAGGCGCAGATTGATCGGCCAACGTTGTTTGCTTCAAGGCTTCTAAATCAAAAAGATTAATTTCTGCTGTCATGCTTGGCTCAAGTACGAACAATTGTTGCAATACCGTTGTTGCCAACTTGACAAACCTTCTCGTTAACAATAATTGAAATTCCGTTTCCCCAGTTGTTAAGATTGAAAATAATACGCGATCTTCTTCCGGTACATAGCGCATTTGAAATTGATGTATATTCATGTTGAACTCAATTTTCATGCTTCTATCTATAACTTTAGCAAACTGTACAGATTATAACAATGTATTTTTAAAACAGGTGCTTAGGCTATAAAAACTAACTGGCTGTCCTATTTGTCTGCGATTGGAGAAAAAAATTAGGGTAAAAAAGAAAAATATAAGGTAAAAAAAAGTTAAGAGAGCAATCACATATTGTTATTGGTTTTATTATTTTTTTGTGATTTTTATTCTTTTAGTGCATTAAGGTTTTCATGTTTTGCATGTAATTGCCCTTAATTTCTACTATACACTATAAAAATTAAGGAAATATTAAAAACAACTTGAGGTATTAAATAAAGAAATTTTCCTCATAAAGTTGATTGATGAGTCTGTTGCCCGATAAAGTGTTCACTCATACGTAGAGGATTGAGATGTCTCTCGACTGGATTGGAAAAACAAATATACCAAATCAAAAATATTAAAAATAATTTTACAATAATAACCAAAGTTATTTCTAACTTAAGTGGATATTTCGATTGCTTCTCACGTGCCATTTTAATCTTCTATTTTTGTATTTAGATGCAATGTTAAGCGATAACCAACATAACATGCAACTAAGACACCAATAATTGTAACGATATAAAACATGTTATCTCCTTAATAAAAAGTGTGTTCATTCTCACGCAAATCTTTTTCAGTTATCGTACCATGCGGATGCCAAAGATGATGGTATGTAAAAATTTTATAAGCGCAAATAATAAAGAGTAACACCACCCCAACATATAACATTGTGTTTAGCGCATAATGACTCGATGCTGAATTCCACAACGTTAAACTTTGATTAGGATGTGTCAGTGAGGGCATGATAAATGGAAACAAACAACATCCAGCGGTTGCCACCACTGATGCCACCCCAATCGCACTCATCCAAAAAGCAGTGGTATAAGCTTTCATTGCACTTGCAACCAATGACAAGATAATAGCGAAATAAACAAAAACAGCTGGATAAAATTTCCAAGGAAAGTGATAAAAACTTGCAATCCAAGCTCCTCTCGCTTGCACAACCACATTATCTAAAACATAAGTTGCCGGTTTTGCAGATTGACTAACTAATGAATAACCATTGACAGAAGTCAAAAGTAAATAACCAGTAATACTAAAAAGTATTAATAAAATTATCGCAAAAATAAATTGCAAAACTCGTGCTCTTTTTCGTAAATTATTTTCTGTTCGTCTTTGCATGTAAGCGCTGCCATGCATCGCAATCATCACAACAGAAACAAAACCACAAAGAATAGAAAAACCGTTAAATAAATCCCAAAAATTACCATCCCAATACTCTCGCATCGTCACTGGATCAAAGTGAAATGGAAAACCAATAAAACAATTTCCTAAAATCAAACCAAAAATAAATACCGGGCAAAATGAACTAATGAAAAGTGCGACATCCCAAATCCGACGCCAAATATGACTATCTATTTTGCTACGATAATCATAACCTGGTGGACGCAAACAAAACGGCCATAATATAAAGAGCATTGCCGCATACATTCCAGAAAATGCCGTACTATAAACTGCAGGCCAAACAACAAAAAGACCGCCGCCGGCAAATACAAGCCAAGTTTGATTACCATCCCAAGTGGGCGCACTGGTATTAAGTAAAATACGACGATCAGTTTCTTTGCGAAAAAAAGGCATTAACATCGTAACGCCCAAATCAAAACCTGCCGTCGTTGCATAAAGCACCAACACTAAACCAATGATCATCCACCATAAAAATTTTAATATCGCATATTCAATCATGGTTTACTCCTTAAGCTTTATCTAAATAACGGCCCGTTCCCAAACAACTTGGACCTAAGCGCGCATATTTGAACATGAGATAAATTTCAACACAAAATAAAGCAAAATAAAAAACAATAAAACCACTTAAGCTCGTTAAAATTGTCGCTAAGTTAACCGAAGAAGTGCTCATGAAAGTGGGTAAGTAATAATGAACAGTCCATGGCTGACGACCGGTTTCCGCTAATACCCATCCTGCTTCTGCTGCTAAATAAGGTAAAGGAATAGCATAAAGCGAACATCTTAAAAAGAAGCGATGTTTTTCTAAGGTTCCACGTAAACAATAATAAAAGCCAGTAATCATTAATAAGAAAATCAATCCCCAACATCCCAACATTACGCGAAAAGCCCAAAACGCGGTGCTCACTTGTGGAATAGCAAACGTTGCCGCTTGTTTAATTTGTTCATCCGTAATATTAGTCATGGTTGGATTAAACTTTTTCATGATAAAACCAAAGCCAATATTATTTTGATATTGTTTAAATTCAGCCATGGTTTGCGCGCTTTTATCACCAAGTCTAATTTTCATCAAAGCTTGATAAGCTTTAATGCCATCTCGCACTCTCGATTCATAACCTTGGATAATTTCTTTTACGCCTTCAACCGTACCGGTTAAAGAGTGAGTCGCAATAATACTTAGCATGTAAGGAATCTTAATTGCGAAATAATTTTTTTGATCTGATTGTGATGGAAAGGCAATTGCAACCCACGAGGCGGGTGCTTTTTGCGTTTGCCATTGTGCTTCGATAGCAGCCATTTTTTCAGGTTCATTTTTCGCAACAACTAAACCATTTTGATCGCCATAGAAAAAAACCATTAACCCACAAATTAAACCAAAACCAACTGCTGCTGCAAAAGAACGTTTCGCAAAACCACTGTGACGATTTCTTAATAAATAAAATGCGCTGATGCCCATTACAAACATGGCAGCCGTAATAAATCCACCAAAGGCGACATGTCCAATTCTCACTTGTGCTAGTTTATTAAGATATAGCATTGAAATACTATTCATTTGTAAAGCCATTTTTATCGGATCAAAATAAGTGGCGCGTGGCATTTGCATCCAACTATTTGCCGCTAAAATATTCACAATCGAAAGGCTTGCCCCTAATGCCATTAATAAGGTCACCATAAAATGCGTGCCTTTTTTTAATTTATTCCAACCAAAGAAAAACAAACCAAACATCGTGGCTTCGAGCATAAATGCAGTTATCCCTTCAATCGCAAGAATAGGACCAAAACTGCCGCCGATCATTCTGGAGAAATATGCCCAATTTTGCCCGAATTCAAATTCAAGTGTGATCCCTGTTACCACACCCATCGCGAAATTAATTGCTAACAATTTTCCCCAAAATTGGGTCATGTCTTTATAAACTACTTTTCCCGTTTTTAAATAGGCGCCTTCCATGATCACTAATAACCAAGTTAAACCTAACGTTAACGGAACAAATAAAAAGTGAAACAAAGCAGTAAAGGCAAATTGAGTTCGAGATAAATCCACGACTAGATGACTTGGTAGCATTCTTCAATCCTTGTTTATACCATGCAAAACATCTTAACAATAATTGTATCGAAGTAAAAGTGATTATCTATTTATGCGTTGTATGGCAAATAGCAAAACTTCAACAAATAATTATTTTATTCTGCAATATTCATACGGATTGAATTACGATAGTAAATTTAAGTCATCACCTCAGGTTTAATAATTTTTCCATTCCCTCCCATTGCAATATGCAATCCCTGTTTTAAATATTGTTTCATTTTATCCAGTGGCGAACTGGCGAAATGCGACGCCATAATCAATGCATTTGCTGCAGCTAAATTGCACATATATGGATCGGGTTCGACATGTTGATTATCAATATGAGCAATATTGCCGCCACTTAAAAAAACAGCTTCAGCAGCCCATGAAGTTGGTGTCGCTAAACCTAAAGCATGAGATAACGCTTCAGCTTTTAAACGTAAGTTTTCATCTTGAGTTTTTACCCATTCAAAAATTGCTTTTAGCGCAGCTTGCGTTGTTGCAGAAGCCAAAGCATGTTCCGCTTCATCAGAAGCTAAATAAGCCCACCAAATGGCTTCTCGTTTAGGTAATCCACACGCTAAAAACTGAATCGCATGTGCGTGATGATTTTTTTCAATCAGATAATGAAATATAGCCAGTTCATTGTCTAAAGTTAACACGTCTTGTAATAAACTATCTTCTAATTCGATAATATTCAAAATAGCTATATCATAGTTAAATTTTTTAAACTGTTGCATAAATTACCCCGTTAATGCAATCGCTTCATTTCGTTTTTTTATCGAGACAATGATTTGATTATTATCATCACAACCCAACGTAATATTTTTTAGTGCTTTACCTTCTAACATTTTATTTAAAAATAACTCTGCCACAATGGGTAAAATCGTTTGATTAATAATATTATCAATTTGTCGTGCGCCAATTTGATTATGCTGACACATTTGCGTAATTTTATTAATGATTCGATGGTCAATATCAAGCTTAGTGCAATATTGTTTTAACACACTTTGCTGTAAATTTCGTAATTTTAATTTTATGATTGCAGTTAAATCCGCTTCACTCAATGTTGAGTAAGGCACTAAAGTAACTCGACCTAAAAAGGCGGGTTTAAACCAGGGCTTGAGTTCTTCGTATAAAATGTCTTCCATTTTATCTTGCTCCAAATTATTAAAATTTTCTATCACGTCACTTGCTGCATTGGAAGTTAAAACGATAATGGTATTTTTAAAATTGACTTCGTATCCTTGACCATCTTTTAACATGCCTCTATCAAATAATTGATAAAAAACGTCTTGGACACTAACATGCGCTTTTTCAATTTCATCTAATAAAATTAAGCTATAAGGTTGTCGTTTAACTGCTTCAGTTAAGACACCGCCTTTGCCATAACCAACATATCCTGGTGGCGAACCTGTTAATAAGGAAACTTTATGCGCTTCTTTATATTCAGACATGTTTATCACTGTAATACGTTCTTTTGAACCATAGACGATATCCGCAATTGCCATGGCAGTTTCAGTTTTACCCACACCACTTGGACCTAATAATAAAAAAACAGCGGGGGGCTTTTTGGGATCGGCTAAATTTGCTGCTGCAATTTTTAGATATTTAATAATTTTATGTTTTGCCGTTTGTTGGCCAATGATGCGTTGATTTAATTCATTGCCTAAACTCAGAATTTGCTTTGCTTTGTCTTTTAATAAACGCCCTAGGGGAATCCCCGTCCAATCGGCGATTACTTCACCAATAATATTGCTGTCAACATAAGTTTGACAGTAATGCGTATCTTTCTCTTGTTTTGCTTTGAGTGATTTCTGTAATTGTAATATTTCTTTTTTATCATCAGTGTTATCTAATTG
>CAYGUK010000093.1:10326-16043 GCA_964352985.1 uncultured Legionellales bacterium | reverse complement strand
ATAGGACTCTATTGTGTGACTATTTTATTGTTTGATTTTTTTTCATAGATTTGTTCTACAGTCGTTCGAATTTTTGCATGATAGTGTTTTATTTTGATAAATGGATTCGTTCCTAGTGTAGCCGGCGTTGCTTTTGGTTCTGGCGTAAAATAACGCCCAGTTAAAATAATTTCTTTTCCTTTAGTTTCTGTATATTGATCTTGACCACAAAGTTTTTCGCCCGTTTTCACCCACTCAACTTGGTGAAAGGTGCCGCTTAAGTTTTCATCGCTTAAACCTTCATCTGCTAAGGGTTCAAATCGTATTAATGCTGTGCCGGGTTCTAGCATGACATGACAAATTTCATCTGATTTTACTACAGCAGTTAATTCACTCAACATTGGCTGTGGGTTAGGCGTAAAATGAAACTTTTCTGCCAATCGTGAAACGCCTTCGCTTTGTCGCGAAAGATGTCTAAATATACTAAAACATTGGGATGTCAGTAATAAAGAGGAGGGTTCTGATTGAAAATTTGAATGAAGCAATGCTTGCAAATTTGTTGCAGTATCTGACATTTTTAGCCTTTTTCTTATTTTAGTCGGTGAATTATAGAGTGTGAATTAATTTCATAATAACAAATATTATTTTATACTCTATAAAATGCGATGATGGTTGACTTTATTTATTTGTCAGAATTTAAACATTAAATTATATTACGCTCATTACAATACCTGTCGGATTAGTCATGAGTAATGTTTTACAAATCATGAACACAATATCTAAATGAAAATGCTACGCTATAACCTTTAGAAAAAGCCCGTCCTTGTTTAAAACTTAAAAATGATGAAAAAACTGCAGAATATACAGGGGCTGGTCATTGGAAATATTATTATTTTATATATTCACAAATTTATCGTTCTTATTTAAAGAATTTATGTATTCAATCCTGGAGGAGACATTTCAATGCTTGCTCCATTTCCTTCCTCTCGTGGTTTACAACATTTAATAGTAGCAACACAACCTGATATACAACCCCCAACTAGACATACCATGCCACCCAAAGTGACCTTATAGATATAACCGGCCAGATCTAACTTTCGGCATATCTCTAAGCACTGAGCTGCTAATGCTTCTGCAGCGTCGATAGTTAAATTAAGTCCTCCTGTCGCAAGACATGCGGTTCGTTCGGCAATACAGTCACCATTTGGAAATACTTGGTCAGGTGGGCACTGTCCATTATGACATAATTCTGCAAACACTTTTTCTAGATTAGCTTTTTCTTGTGAAGCATATATGAGTAAGTAAATACCGCCACCAAAAAATACAATAGTTGGCGTCCAGCAATTACAAAGTATTGAGGATAAAACGTTATAAGATTTATTTATATATGAACCGAATGTATTTAGCACACTGTTATTATGTAATCCACTAAACATATAATTCTCCTATATTTATTTATTTAATATCTGTATTTTTAAAAAGAAGATAAAAACGAAATAATCTGTTAACCAAATGTTTTATCAAAACGCTCTGGATTTTAAAGGGATAAATAAAATAATCGTATTCCGTTAATATACGGAGTTAGGCGATCATGAAATTAAGGATATCCGTTTTGCGCAATGTTCCCGAAAAAAACCAATATTCCTATCCAAACCAATGTTAAATTTCATCAGTTGCTATAAATTTATTTAAAAATGATAAAATACCTCAGGTTTTTACGGGTATTTATTTTATTCTAATTGTAGAAAATTAATAATTTAGTAATTAAAAATAAAACAGTACTTACTTAAAAGGGATTTTTATTATAACTAAGCTATACTTAGTGAAATATCAGGAGATGACAATAATGAAGAATTTTCTTAAACAACATTGGTTAAGCGTAATATCAATTTTAATCGCTATATTCACACCAACTTATTACTATTATACGTTACATATGATGAATACTTCGAATGATCCTAATATCGTTTATAGTGTCGTCGGTTTTTACGGATTGATGCCAATTATAAATGTTGTGGGAGCTATTGTTGCTGCGATTGAAATATTTATATCAAACTTCAATTATTATATTTTGGCTGCCATTTTATTAAATATTGCCGCAGGGCTCTGCGTTGCCTTATGCATGTTTTGGTAAGAATATAAAATCCAAGTTTTATAATTTGATTGTAATATCTGAAGTGAAGTTATAATTGATTTTTCTTCCGGATTTTTGACCATTGCCACCAAGGTTGTTTTTCACCGGTTTTAGCTTCATGAATAATGGCAGCAAAAACATCCCATACGCAAGGATCTTGTTTTTTACCTGTTAATTTTTGTAGTCTGTGATATAAATCATCAGGCTCGCAATTCGCTAATTGTTTAACTGAAGTGATGCCCAATAGGGTTAAATCTTGTAATGTGGCTTTGCCGACATTCATTAATGCTAATAATTCTTTACTCACCACAACCACTTATCAATTAGTATTCAGGATAATCATGTTATATTAAAAGTTTTCAATATAAAAGTTATGTTTTTCTCGCCTGTAAAAAGGCAGTAATTTTATCAAACTCTTCAAGCTTTTGTCGCATATCTAAATAAGCATTGCGAGCCTCAGACGCGCCATTACCAAAGGTTGAAAATATAAATTGTGCGATAGCAATGGTTAAGTTGGCGTTCATTGAATAAGATTTTGTTAACAATATTCTACTTGCATCACTCGCGCCATGAAGAGGTGCACCAATGATTAATACTAAATACATGCCGGGTACTAACAAACGTCTTGAAGGATAGGATTGCAATTTGCGTTTAATTTGTGCCACTTCAGTTTTTGATAACTCAGGCGTTTGCCCGGAAATAATATTTTGTATTTTACTATTAATACTTCTATCTTCACTATAATAGGGGAGTGGGGATGCGGCATTTAATAAAGTTCCGGGACTAGATAACAAAGCAGTTTGCTTTAACTCTGCAATATTTTCGACAAGTTCATGACCTTCATAATAATATGTTTGAGGTAATATTGTCCCAGTTGCAACACCAAACATGGCGCCTGAAAAAACATATATAATACCTTGCACCGATGTTGAAAATGTTTGGTATTTTTTAATTTGATCATGACTATAAACGACTAATGCAACACCTAAAATTTCTCTAAATGTATGAGAGATTGAACCCATGACGCGTTGTTTTTTTACTACTGCTTTTGAAGTTAATGCTTTTACAACTTGAGTATCGAGTAAAAAATTTGCAACTGTATCATCCATATTAAATTTAGAAGCCAATGCTTGATTAAATTCATGAATACTGGTTCCCGCAGTGAATAATGTATCATTCAGTAAAAAATAAATGAGACTAATGATAATTTCAGTAGAGCTAACTTGAGTTATTTCATCTTCATTTGCGTAATGTGTGATGTTTAATATTAAAAATAATACTTCTAAATAAGACATGCAAAGCATGCCTGCGCCCATAGTCCATTTTAATGTATAGTAAGTTAGTTTTTTACAACACGAGGGATGAGTGTCAAGGTCTAATATTTCTGCTGATGTTTTATCTTCTTTGCCTAATAAATTTTTTTCAACATCCTTACCTTGGAAAAAATAAGTCATCGCTGTTTTGATTACACCAAAACTTATCGAGAGGCCAGAGGCCAAACGTGAAGAACCCATTAATTTAGATAAGGGTAGCGACGCTGAAATGAATTGACTAAACCCAGTTGATAATGCATGGAGTCCTCGCATTGATTTGACGAAAAATTTTTTTGCAAACATCGTTTGATCTTCCTCTCCATAATTGAGAACGGATATTAAATGATAATAGTTATCATTTGCAACTAAATTTTTTGAGTGTATAATTAACGTCTTGGAGTATTCCCAGCTATTTATCATTTCTGAATTAATTTATTTGACTGATATTTTAGCTAAATCTAAAATACTGTTGATTTAATGATTCTGCTTTTAACGAATCTTCTATGGCATCGAGTTTAATGATTAATGTTGAATAAAAAGTAAAAGTTCTGTGAAATGGTAAAAGATCACTAGATTCATCGAGGACTTTATTGAGGGTATCCACCTCAGCAGAAAGATTAAAATTTTGTGCTATTAGTCTTTGTTTTACATCATCTGAAAAACTATCCCAGATACTAAGAGAATTATTCACTAATATTTTACAATAAACACTTGTTAAGATTGATTGATCAGATGTTGTGCTAATGTTTGATCTCGTATTATTTAAATTCGTTTTTAAAGTTATAACTGCTTGTAATAAAGTGTCAACTTGTTCCTCTTCTTCTTTTTTTAATTCTGCTTCATCTAGCTCATCTGTATCACCCTGACTTAATATGGCGATGCTGTTCTCATAATTTTCATCATATTGAGTCGTTGATAATTCTCCATCATCCGGATGAGAAAAACTTTCTTCACCATGAATTGTTAGTTTCGGATTACCTTGTTTTAATTCTGGCTTATCATCTGTTTGAGAAACACTGGGTTCACCATCAAATTGTGCTGTTCTTCTTAAATGTTCAAATGATGGTTCTTGTGTTGATATTAGTTCTTTAAATGACTGACCTTGATAACCTTTTGGATCTTTATCTTTATTATTAAACATCAAATATACTCTTATAATTATTTGGGAAGTCATTTTAGCGGATGAATTTACTTAAATAGTATGGGTAAAATGAAATTAAGAATTGTCTTAATTGAAATAATTAAAAAGTTGAGCAGCAAGTTCAATTGGTTAAAGAAATAGAAACTAAAAAAAATGTAACTATTAAGCATTTATGCTGAATAGTTACCCTGATAATACTGCCTAACCTGGCAAAGCCAGGCTAACGGCACTTAAGGGGATAATCGCGATTCTGCCTTTAAGAGAATCCCCCTCGCGTAAGGAAACGCTGTGCTTTTCAGCATTTCTACGTTTTAGCTTAAACTTGGGGAGTAGTTACAAAAAAATTAAACAAATAAAGTCTCAATTGATTTTCGAAATTAATCAACAATATTTGAATAATATGTTTTTTAGCTATTTAGCATTAATCAAGTTTTAATGTTTTAGTTTGGCGTGGTTCTTTTTGCGCACCCGGCATCATCTCAAGACAAGAATCAATTAACTCATCTGGTACTAATGTCGCAACACCACCAACCATTGCAACAACAGAATATTTTGCTACTTTTTTCCAATCAATTTCTAATTGAGTGTTTTCACTCACTAATTGTTGTAGTGTTGCATAATCTTTTTCAGTTTTAATAAAATCAACTTTATGAGAAATGTAATTAAGATCAGGAGAGGTGAGTCCCCATTTTGCAGTAAATGAATTTGTTAAGTTTTGATAAGCTGAAATTGCAGCTTGCGCTTCATCTTCTGAAACGTTAAAAGTATTCATAACCGATTTTATTAATTCATTATGACGATACGTTTCGACTATTACCTCATTTGCGACATAAAGTAAGACAATGCCTGCGCCAATAAAACCCAATAATTTACCACTAAAAGCGAGTGATTTTTGCTTGCTTTGTATAAAGTGGCCGATTGGTTTGGATTTTATGATATTTAAATCAATAACTTTTGCGACGCTATTGACTCGAAGTGGTGCATCAGGTTCAGAAAATTGATTGAGAATAAAGTCGGAAATAACACGGCGTTTGGGAATGGGTAAATGAATTGGCATAGAATTTCCTTTTCAAGGTTGTAAAATTTATATTATTAGAAAAATGTTTTTTTATCCGAAAAGAAAGGTAAAAAGAATTTTGGTGAAAAAATC
>CAYGUK010000093.1:0-10316 GCA_964352985.1 uncultured Legionellales bacterium | reverse complement strand
TAATATTATAATGATGGTATTATGATTTTTAATTTCCATATCTTTGATTTTAGCTTTTGTAAAAATTTAAATCAAGAGGGAAGTTGGTGTTAAGTTGATTTTAAGAAAAATATTTTTAATAAGATTAAAGTTTTTAAGAAATTAAAGGCATTTTTGATATGAGATTTAGATAAACTATACCATTATTTACAATATTAATTTGATATCCTAAATTTAGCATCTGCAATTTTAATTTATTTATAGGCAGGATATTTTTAATCGAAATAAATGAAATCCTGTACTAAATGAGAAAAAATACGGGTATAAATACAAAAAAAACATGTGTAGAATATTAAGCTAACACAATTGTTATTCCATATTTCGATCATATATTTTATTTTACCGATTTAGAGAATAAACCTAATTTAAATACTTAACTTTAAATTAGGGTTTGTGAGATGAATGTTGTAATGTTTGATTATTATTAAAGGGTGCAGGATCTAAGATCTTCATCGCTCTTTTAATAACAGTATTCATCTTCTCTAAACACGCTAAGGTGAGATCTAGCGATAACTGGATGCCGGGTTTCTCGATTTCAGATGCTTCTGATAATGCAATCATTAAGGTAACTTTACGTTGTAACTGTTCTTGTAAACAAGTTTCAATTAGTTTTTTTAAATCTGCTTCGGCTTGTTGTTTTTTTTGGTGATGTTTTATTAATTCACTCAGTGCTATTTCTACTTTTGTTTGAGTAACCTTTTTTTCTAAGTTCGTGACCTGAGTCATTTTGTTTATCCTTAAAACTTGTTGATTTAAACTTACTTGGGTGATAATGACTTTTGTGATTCTGTGCCTGCTTCAACACAAATATCGCGATCTAAAGCTAATTCATCATCATCTGTTATGAAATCACTTTGTTTTGTTTTTGAAGAAGGATCTCTAACTAACCCCACATCCTCTTCATCTTCTTTATATGTTTCAATTTCCTTTTTCATTTCACCTTCGTATAGTTGTTGCATTTTAGATTTTTTTGAATATGCTGAAGGCATCATTTGTTGAACTTGAGAATAACTTGACGGTGTAGATGATGTCTGAAATTGTGATAATTCTGAATCGAGTTCTAAAGTAAGTCCCATTGCTTCTCGTCTTCTTGAATCAAATACTTCAACTTCTATATATGCAGTTTTTAAAGTGCTTAGTTGCTCTTCTTGTTCCTCAGCTTCAACTATTGGTCTTTTCGAAACATAGTTAGCATAATCTCGTAAATTATCAGTAACTAAACATAATGCCGTATTTGCAGTAACACCGATGGCGCTTAAAGAAGTTGTCGCAACACGAAATGGGACTTTCCAGCATGTTTCCAATTTAAATAATTCTTTCCAACCTTCTTTATAGTCTTTTATTCCTTCACGTCCTGCTTGCATTTCATCTCGATTTCGAAATAAAAAACTATCCATGCGTGATAATAAATCAAAAGATATTCTAAATGTTTTTCCCAGTCCTTCAAAAAAATACCCAGGAATATTTTGTGAATGCCAAGCAGATTTTTCTAATGCTTTTTGAATAAAACCAAACCATGATATTTGATTTCTATTCATGATAAATTGGTTTTGCATATCCTTTGCAATATCAGAAGTTTTATTGACTAACCAATTATGTTGTTTGCGCTTTTTTAATTCCGTATTAAGGGTTGAATGAATAGTCTCTAGCCATTCGCATCTTTTATTAAGAATTTCACAGACTGCTTGTTTAATTTCTGGTGAATATACTTCATCTTCAGTAATAGCCGTAATTTGTAATTTATATACGTTAATTAATTTAACAGCAACTTCATATTCCGTTTGTAGAACCCGAGTAGAATAACAATGCAATTCTTTTTCATAAGGTGCTTTAATAATAGGATTTTGTTCACATGTATCAAGCGCTGTCCCAATTTTACCGGATCGCTTGTTAAGATCTTTTTCGCGGTTATTAACCTTGTTATTGGATGGATTTTTTCTTTTCATTTTTCCCATAGTGGCTATTCATTTATCGATTTTTACTAATGTTGTAATTTTAGTTAAAGAAGCGCAAATTTACTTCATGCAAAAAGACGCCATGATAAAGGGTGTTTCATTGCATTAAGCCAATTGATGTCCCAATATGTGGGGCTTACATTCTAGAGTGGAAATTTTATAATGAGATTAATGGTAGTTTATATTTTATCTGCAATAGAATCCTTTTTTCCTAGAGAAAAATCCTGGCGCTTAGGTATTTTCATTAATTCCCAGGATATTAAAAAAAATAAAACCGATAATAACGTAATTGATTTTCAGGTATTGTCTTAATAAAGTTGTAATATTAATAGGAGTTAGTATGTTTGAAAAAGTATTAAAAATGTGTGGAGCGGCGAGTTTTGGTTATTTAGGTGGTGCTAATTATGCTGTTGGAAAACCAGAACGTGCGTTTTCTTATACCATTGTTGGTTTAGTCGGAATTGCAAAAGAAGACCCTTTGGTGGCTCTTGCCTTGGCTGCGGGATATGCTGTAGGTATTATGCACTTTAAAACAAATCCTGAAGTAGCTCAAACACCAGGTTTAAGTCCGAGTTAATTTTCATTTTCTTAACTCTCGAAAAAAACAAATAAGCGGAGTGGATATTAAAGCCTCTGTTAAATAAATACCGCCAACATTTTATTGAGAAAGCATGAGTTGGCGGTATACTCATTGACGATTAAGGATTATTTAAATGCTAGTGACGAGTTAAATACATTTTTGATAGTCATGTTAAACTAAAATAATGTTCATATTCATTGTGTTAAATTCTCCTGAACTCAATCATTAGTAAAAACAGTATTAATTTTAGCGGAAAACCTATACTAATATTTAATGCTACAATTTTTTATAATAAACAAATTTATTTCGATTCTAAAAGAGAAAATAATAATGAAAGATATCATGATCTCAACTCAAGATAATATTGCCGGTTTTAAAATCATAAACACGATGGGACTCGTCCGGGGAAATGCCGTGCGTAGTCGTAATATAGGAAGCGACTTTTTAGCGGGGTTGCGTAGTATTTTTGGTGGTGAAATTATGCAATATACTATGCTAGTGTCACAAACTCGTGATCAAGCGTTATCAAGAATGTTATTTGAAGCAGAACGTAGTTCGGCAAATGCGATTGTGGGATTTCGATTTATCACTTCTGAAATAAGCCAGGGTTGTACTGAAATTCTCGCCTATGGAACGGCAGTAAAAGTAAAAGCAATTGAAGCAGGACTAACGTAAAACTTCAGCTTTTGTCCGTGGTCTTCGTTATAATCTTCGTTCAAATGCTCATGTACCATTCGTACACTGCGCTTTTCACTGCAGATTATGCCTCGACCACAAACAAAATCTTCGTTTTGCGTAAGTCCTGTGAAGAGGAAATTTTATAACATAGTCGTTTAACGACTCACCCATTAATATTTCATAAAAATAGGTGAGTGTTAATATTTTCTATTAAAATAGTTTATTGTTCATTGGCTTTTTTAATGGCATCAATGGCAGCTACCATGTTAGGCATTTTATCAATATTATGCGTAATATCTTTATAAACAATTTTGCCTTTTTTATTAATCACAAAGACAGAACGTGCTGTGATCCCCGTTAATTCACCACCAATCTTTACTTTTTTATAATCACCGTTATACAACGTAACTTGAGGTGCTTTTTCACCGATAGTTAACTGTTGATTCGGGATAATGACTTGACCATTAACATCTGACGTTAAGGTTAAAGCATTTATTTCTGTCGCTAATAAAATTAACGCGATGGCAATAAAAAATTTTTTCATATGTTAAATTCCAAATTTAGTTTGTTTAATATCTATCCCTTACCTCTCTGGAGTTTACTTTTTGAAGTGAAATGGATAGGTTCCTTAAACTTCAGTTTATCGGTATCATTGTGAAAAAAACGGCAATTACAATATATAAATAAAAATGAGATAAGAATCAGCCTGGTGAAAATATTAATATATTATCATGCTATAATAAACCACTTCTTAAACTTATCTGCGTTTTGTTGTTTGATACGGTTTCAGATTGCAAGTTTATGCAAATCGAACATTTGAATATAAAGTTGATGATGAAATCAATTTTCTATATTAGAATGGCTCGGTTATGACATTGCCGAGATATGAATTAAAATTAGAGGAGGATAAACTAAGTGAATAAAGTCGCCGTTTTTGTCGATGTGCAAAATATTTATTACACCGTGAAATCACACTTTCATTGCCATTTTAACTATGATGCATTTTGGCGACAGATCATTTCAAACAATACATTAGTCGCAGCCAATGCTTATGCTATTTCGCCGCAAGATAATAAGCAGGCAGGATTTCAGCAAATACTGAAAGATATCGGTTTTCAAGTAAAATTAAAACCCTTTATTCAACGCAATGATGGTTCAGCAAAAGGTGACTGGGATGTTGGTATCACCATCGATATTATGGAAACGGCAGAATTAGTTGATACCATAATTTTAGCTTCGGGTGATGGTGATTTTGACCGACTACTAACAACAATTAAGAAAAAATATAATACTAAAAGCATCGTTTATGGTGTGGCTGAGTTAACGGCAAATTCGCTCATTGCAGCAGCGGATCAATTTATCCCGATTAATGAATCTATATTGTTGAGGTAGTTTTTTGTTGCAAAGGGTGCTGGCAATACAATCCTTTATCAGTTGAAAAAAGATAGAAAGACAATGTTTAATAATTTTGATTTTGTTTATTAGTTTATTTCATTTTTTTCAGGCAGATAATTTTGTTATTCTGCTTTTAAAAAATAAAGGAAAAAAACATGTTCTCTTTCGAGTCATCACTTTTATCCGAATCAATGTTTCCAACTAGCACCATTTTCTCACAAGAGTTAGCGTTTTTCTTTAATCAATACTTGGCAAGATCTTTTATAGAATATCGAACAAGAACGCACGAGAATTATTTAACATACAAGACTCTATTTGTACCCAGCGAAGCGTTTGAGTATTTTGAACAGACTGTGGGTGAGTTAATAAGGCTTGAAAAAGAGATTAACGAACAAAATCCGGATGCTATTTCTCATGAATATGCTGTATTTTGTTCCGCAATAACATTTTCCACAGAAGAAAGCACACCATTATTATGGGCATTAAAGGAATTTATTCTTAAACCCATATTCAATGCAAATCAGCTAGATAATTATGAACAGCAATTACATTTAGTTATTTTATTAAAATCAATAGTACTATTTAAAATAGCACGACTGGATTTAAGTTATGAAGAAATATTACAGCAAGGTATTTTAAGTGCAAAGGATATTGAGGATTTGAAATACCATTACATGCTTTCGCCAGATACAAATGAATACGCAGTTGAAAAATTAAGAGCCTTAGTTGTTGATAGAGTGAGTGAACATAAAGCTACAAAAAAATTAATTATCGATAAATCACCAGCAAAAATTTTAATTTCGCGAGCGTATTTAGCACGACTTAGAACTAAATGTGTGTTTGATTTAGATGGGCAAGTTTTTCAACATTCCAGTTATAGTCAAACCATGGCAAGCTTATCACAACCAGCGTTGAGTAGTTCAAGCAGCACTGATAGACAAAAGAAAAAGAGTAAACCTAGTGACACTAAAGAATCAGCAAGTAAACGCACTCGTCATGGTGAACCTGAAACAACAGTTGAATGTGAAGAAGCCGAACAAAAGATAAAACAAGAAGTGCATGATGATGAAACTCAATTATTACCCAGTAGATTTTCTCCAACGAAAAAGCAACAACAGTAGATGATTTAATCTAATGATAATTCAACTAAAGGCGGTGCAGGTGGAGCAAAATGCCAGATATGTTCACTAATCGCAGAATGAGGCAGCGTGTTAGCAACATTAAGTACCTCTGGTAAGAAAGGATAGTCTCGAGTTAAAAAATTTAAAAATCCATCCATATTAATTTTTAAGTCTTCAAAAAATTTTAAGCTAGCACTAAACGCAGGATAATCAGGTTGACGCATCCAATCTTGTTGTAAATCGGTGAGCATTATTAAATATTTGATACAAGCTGCATTCAAACTTTGATCGCCTTGTTGTAGCGGCATGTTAGTTTGAAATATCTTACTAGCGATATCGAGATATTCTTGAATATTCGGATCATCAATTTGTTCAGTGTTTAATGCAGCCGTATCATTGATAAAACCAATACATAGAATAAATAATCGTTGATAATGTTGAATTTGATATAATAAATAATTCGAGGGCTTTGGTAGTGCTAAAATTTGTTGTTGTTCACCATAGGCCAATATGCTTTCTTTAAAACTTCTAGCATAGTGCTGTAAAATAGGGGATTGCTTTACTACAGCTTGAAGTAATGGACTATCATCTTGATCAATTTCAATTTGAGCAGTTTGCAAAAATGCTTGCCAATTTTTTAGTGTTTTTTGTTGCTTGAAAAAAACGATAGTACAACAATGTTGTTTTAATTGTTGTTGAGCTTGTAAACTTTTAGTCGCTATACTTAGCAAGTGATATGAGTAAGGTTGAAAGGCGGGGTGTTTCCAACGATCACCTTCTACTTCTGCCAGTTTCTCGGCGATTATTTTGCTAAATGTTTGGCACTTTGACAATAAATAATCAGTGAGTTGTTGGATATAGTTTTCATCGCTTACTCCTTCCTCTCTTTTTAACGGTAAAACTTCATCTGGAGTGGTGATTTTAGCGATAGCGATGAGTGTGAAAATATCTTCAGAGAATGGCATATTCACCTACCTTTCTTATTTTAATTAAGCATATTATATCAAGCTAATATGTTATTGTATATTATATCTGAGTTATTAAAGAAATGCTTAAGAAAAAATTCACAATAATCCCTGAATTTAACTTTTCTTAATAAGTTTACTTAAGTAAAAAAGTTAATAAAGTAACAGGGTTTTATTATCCTACAGATTTTCAGAAATTGAAAATGTTTGTAATTTATTTTGTAATAACATTGAACCCGAGGGTCGTAGTATTAATTAATAAACCCTTTTATCTTTTTGCTAATATTGGTTTTACAAAATGAAATTCTTAGTGACGAAATCTGACTAATTCTTTATTTTCTTCGAAACGTCCGCCAATAATTTCTTGCACTCGTGTGGGCAAGGGGAGTGGACCTACATTTAAATAGCCGTAGGATTTTGCTCTACCCACTGGTTTTTCAGTAGGATGAGTTGTTTCAATTATTCGTTTTAACGCATTTGTTAAATCAGCAGCAAGCGGCTGGTTTTTATTTTGGTCTAATATTCTTGGCGTGATACACAGATGATAAGCGCCATCAATCCAATTAAAGACATAATCATAATGGCCATTGATTGGTGCTTGGCTGGCGGCTGTTAATTTTTCGGCGATAACATGAATATTTGGTGGTCTTTGATTTAATGCTTTCCAATAATCGTGGTCGATTTCAAATGCAAAGACATTAATTAATTCGTCAGTATTTCCAATGATTTTTATTCCAGGTACTTGTTCATTGATTGTTTGTGCTAATTGTTGGGTTAATTCAATGGTTGCTTTTGCTGATGCTTCGTAATATTTATCGCCTAGAACTTCCATTTGTGCTGAGGCTGAATCTGTTTCGAAAGCCGATGTTGATCCTCTTAATCCTGGGGTAATATAGGCACCACAAGGATGACTTAAATAAGCATGAACGCCGTCACTGACATATTTTCGCTTTTTCAATAAAACGGATAATCCTTTAATCGTTTCTAAACCTTTATGAGGATCAAGTGAAATACTTGTAACACCTCTTGTTGCAAAATCGACATGAAATCTTTTATCAGGATCAAAAGCTGTCACAGGACCACCTAAACATGAATCGACATGACAGGGAATGTCATTATCATCTGCAATGCCAGCAATTTGTGGAATGGGATCTGAAACCCCATTTGCATAATTAGGATTGGATGTAACAATACAGGCAATATTCGCGCGACCATGTTCGATGATCGCTTTTTCAATACCACTTGCTAACATGGCGCCAGTTTTGGGATCACAATCAACCTCGACAATTTTAGCATTAAAAACTTTGGCTGCTTTATCATAAGCAGGATGACGAAATTTAGAAACCAAAATAATGGGTGTAAATTCACTGGCACCAAATAAAGTTCTTGAAACGGTTGTAAAAAAACTACTACGATGTTGTCTTCGACAAAGAGTAATATAAGTGGACATCGCATTCATAATACTCATACTGCCACCCGTTGTTGTCATAAAATGGATATCATCTTGCATTTCAGGTGGCGCAAAACGTTTTTTAAATTTATCGGCTAATTCATTTTGACGAGCTAAGGCAACTGGAAATTGCGAGCCATGCATTGGATTTTCGTAGGTTGATGTGGTGGCGGTTTCATGTAATGCTTTAGCTGTTTTTTCTCGCGTTTCTTGGGTTGCATAAATAGCACCTGAAATCACTAAATTATCAGGAGTCGAATGTTCTTTATCGACTAATACTTCTTTACCTGGTAGCAATTTCAGAAGTAACACGGGCGTATAATAGTTAAACGCTCTTTCCACACCGGGGATCCACATAGCCACATCGAAAATTTGATCGATGATTTGTTGTTTTTGTGCTGGCGATGGTGTGAAATCAACAAGATTTTTTGTGGCTTTTAACATTCCATGGTGATTTAAATCAACTAAAAATTTTTGTGGGCCTTTATATAATACACGATGTGTCAGTGAAAATAATTTTGGCGCTAACCAACACGCTGCCAAAACTTGCATAAGGAAAACACCTTGATCAGACTCTACACCAATCGTATCAGCTGCAGATTCGAAATAGGGTAAGGTGTTTTCTGATAATTGGGTTAAAAAAGGCAAGGCATATTCTGAAGAGATACTAGAAGCTAAATCATAAAAACTAGCAGTCATTGCTTGGAACATTCTTATCATCCTTAATTATTAAGCTGGTAAAATTATAACTATTTTGGGATTTAATTCAAGCAGTAATATCCGTATAGATTATTCAAACTTAAGTAAAATTAATCCCATTCTTTAAAATTAAAAAACAATTAAGATTTTAAAATTTATTTATCCTTGAATATTTCACTAACCGATATTTGTTATTTTTACAATAATGTTTTTCATTATTTCAATCCATACAACCAAAATCTTCAAATATAATCGCAATAAATAATTAAAATTGTAAAATAAACATGTTTAAAATTGAAATGCTACTAAGAATGCTAGCTAAGTTATTTAACTCGGTCATTATAAATCCCTCTATTCAAGAAAACGAAGAATTCATTGAATTTGGATGTGCAATAGGATTAACGTGTATAGATGTGATTGATCGCATTAAATATAAAAAAGATAGAAGAACGATTGATTTAGATAACACTATCAAGAGAAAACATTTTATCGTACCGCTTCAGGAATTTGATGAAACACAAATACTGAAGGACATCTTAAGTGCGGCATTTAGTTTTTTTATTTGTCATTCAATTTCTAAGTTTGATGCTAAGTTTTATTCCTTGATTGGGTTATTTGCAGCGCATCGTAGAGAATTACTCATCGCACCAACCACAGAATATGATCATGATATGGAATATAATATGACACTTCAATTGATAGAAACAGAGAACTATGAACAATTTGGTCGATATATTGTAGAATCACAAACTGATTTTCAACTTCAATTAGAAGCTGAATTAAAACTGAACGATGAGACTCACTTAAGGTTGAAACCTTAAATTGGAATAATTGGAAAGAAACAGAAAAATTTAAACATGTTGTTAAACTTTAACTATTCAGTATTTATGCTGAATAGTTAGGTTAAACTATAATAAGAATTAGGGAAAAAAATGAAAGATATTGATAAATTACGGCAAAATTTAGCTAATGCATTTAACCAAGCAATAATGATCCCCGACATTAATAAGCCATGTTATTTAGCAGAAATACAAAAATTTGCTAAGGCAATTGGATTAGAATGTATTAAAGTGAAATACGGATTTGAGTGTGATGATGATGAATCTGTTTTTGATGCTAGCAATGTTTCTGAAAAACTTCACTTTATTGTTCCTGTTTTTACAGATCATGAAATGAAACTATTTAATCATATCATTAATCAAGTATATGAATTTTTCACGACTAATTTAATTCCTGGTTTTGATTCTCTAATTTTTGAAGTCATTGGGAAGTTTGCAATACTTAGACAAGACTTACTAATTTCAGCACCTAATGAATCGGAATCTTCAGCACAAACTAAAAGTTTAGTGAGATTGAGCGATACAGGTGACTATGTTCAATATGGGAGAGCTGTAGTTGAATCTCAAGTTCATTATCAAAATAAAGTGGATATTC
>CAYGUK010000092.1:0-16130 GCA_964352985.1 uncultured Legionellales bacterium | reverse complement strand
CAATTGAATTAAATGACTATAAATTAAAAAAATTGGGGGTTGGTTAGAAAAAAACTGGCTGTTCCCACGCGACTAAAAAGCCAATTATTAAATAATTGGCTTTTTTTAAGGATTAATCATTTTATAGCGTTGTTGTTGACGACGATAAATTTGTATTACTAAATAAATATTGATACCCATGACAATAATGCCCATTACATCGCCAAATGCGGTGGCGCAATACGCCCACCAAAGATGACTTGGTTCTTTTAACGTGACCTTTAAAAAATTGTCGATGATTGAAAAGGCAATCCAGAATAAATTTAAATACCACCATAAAATGATGCCTTTATTAATGGATTTATTTTTGATTTCTTCTATGGTTAATTTAGGATTACTCCCACGCCAAATTTCATCAATAACAATGATTGGCCAATAGAAATTAAAAATAGGAAGGATAAAACCAAAGATCATGCGCCAAACATCAAATTTATGTAAATTTGTTTTGAAATAATGTAGATTTCTTTGTGTGTAATATGCCCAGTTCACAAATAAACTTCGACACGTAATATAAATAATAATGGTAAAAGTAGATAATAAACTACGTTTATCCAACATGGCAGATAGCGCATCAAAATTGATTTGGCCTAGCATGATAATATGAATGACGGGTAATTCTTCTGTGACTAAGTAAATAGAATAACAAGCGGCAAGAATATAAAAAGCCATAAAACTACTAGTTAAAATGACGCCAATGCCATTGCCAACGTAGGGGTAAGTTTTTACTTGTTCAGATTGTTGTGCTGTATCCATACAACTAGACCATAATTAATTAACGTTAATTAAAAATTTTATGGTGAGACTTATTTTTTGTCAAATAGCAAATCAAAAACTTGATGAGATTTATTAAGACCGCGTTGTTCAAATTTAGTAAGGGGGCGCCAAGCCGGGCGCGGTGCAAAACAATTAAAACCTGCGTGATTGATAAATTGGGGCAGCTCATTCATTACCGTCATCATGTGTAAGGCATAAGGTTGCCAATCGGTTGCCAAATGAAGACGACCGGATGATTTTATTTTGCGTGTTAATAATTCAACGAATTTCGGCTGAATGATCCGCCGCTTATTGTGGCGTTTTTTAGGCCAAGGATCTGGAAAAAAAATATTAACACCAGTGAGCGATTCATCCGGAATACAATGTTGTAAAACATCAACGGCATCGTGATTAATAATTTTAATATTACTGAGATTTAACTCATCAATACGGTTTAATAAATGACCCACACCGGGGCGATGAACCTCAATCCCAATATAATTTAACCCGGGATGATTTTCAGCCATGGTTATGAGTGATTCGCCATTACCAAAACCGATTTCTAATATCACGGGTCGATGATGATGAAATGTTAATGAAAAATCTAAAAGTGTGGGCTGGTAGTCGATGCCATGCTTAGACCAAAGTGTATCTATGGCAAGTTGTTGGCCGTGCGTCATGCGACCTTCGCGTTTGACAAAAGACCGAATAGGTCGATGAAATTTATCATTCACTAAAGATTAATCCTTCCTCAGGGGAAGAGCTAACAGCAAACATTTTTTTTTGCATGCGACCAGCAAGAAATGCTTCGCGCCCACTTATCACAGCATGTTTCATGGCGCTTGCCATGAGTAGTGGTTTTTTTGCTTTGGCAACAGCGGTATTCATTAGAATGCCATCACAACCCAATTCCATAGCAATGGTGGCATCAGAAGCGGTACCAACACCGGCGTCGACAATAATGGGAACCTTCGCGTTATCAAGGATCAGCATAATATTATGCGGATTACGAATACCTAAACCTGATCCAATAGGTGCGGCAAGTGGCATCACTGCAACACAACCTAACTCTTCTAATTGTTTGGCGACAATAGGATCATCGTTGGTATAAACCATGATTTTAAAACCATGCTTTATTAACTCTTGTGCTGCAATCAGTGTTTCACTGACATTGGGGTATAACGTTTTTTTATCGCCTAACACTTCAAGTTTAATAAGATCGTGACCATCCAGTAATTCTCTGGCAAGTAACGAAGTGCGAACGGCATCTTTAGCGCTAAAGCAGCCCGCGGTATTCGGCAATAAGGTAAATTCAGAAGGTTTAATAACATCTAAAAATTTTTCACTGTTATTGTCAGATAAATTAGTGCGACGAATGGCAAACGTTATTATTTCAGCGCCACTTGCTTTAATGGCTTGGTAAGTTTGGCTGAGTGACTCATATTTTCCAGTGCCAAGCAGTAAACGAGAATGATAAGTTTTATTATCGATTACTAAACTATGCATTAGCCACCACCTATCGCTTGGATGATTTCGATTTTATCACCCTGACTAAGTGTCGTGATAGGCCACTGACTTTGAGGGATGATTTGTTGATTGACTTCAATCGCAACACGTTGATTACGGAGACACAAGTGATCATGTAAGCCTTGTAAGCTTAAATGATCAGATATTTTTTGCGATTCGCCATTGACAATAATTTCCATGTCGGCAGATTAGCTGGGTTAAGAAAAATTTTCAAGTCAAATTTTAACCGCTAGCTAATACAAATTCACATTTCAATATCGGATCCATTTTTGATATTTTCAGCAAATTTCTCAAATAAATTCTTTTGTGTAGGTGAGCAATGTTGATGTTCAAAAATATTGAGATAATCTCTCAAGTCAGTTAACTCTTGTCGTGTGCGACATCTTAATTTTATCATTAATGTTTCAGCATGTTTATGAACCGTTCGTAAAGATAAATCTAACAAATCAGCAATTTGTTGGTAACTAAAACTGCGATAAATTAATCTTAGGCATTCAGCTTCACGTTTTGTTAAATAAGTTTTATTATATTGGTCAGCATGTAAATAGAGTTTTGTTGGTGTTAACTTATCATAAAGTGTTGCTTTTTTATCTTGCCAATAGTTTATCCACGCATCTTTAATCATTAAGAAATCGTGATTAGTTTGTGATATTTCTATTCGATTTGATTTTGCTTCAAGTAAAATATCGTGCGCCTGTTCTTGAAAATAATTGGAAAATTGCTCGAAAATATATAAATCTTTTACTAAATTTCGGTCAAAATTTTTCACAAATGAAGGTGCGCCAAAAAAATAAATCGAAACCGATCCCATAGAATAAAGCAGCAAAGCGACACCCGATGTAATATTAAACTGCTCACAGAGTGGTTGAACACAATGCTGATAATAATCAGATTGCTTGTCAATCTCGTCTAAAAAAATTAATTTTTGTCCTACAGGAATAGGCATATCTTTAAATACTTGTTTGGGGGGTGGAAATTTGAGTCGATAGTCAATCACATCTTGACGATTACAAAGTTTAAAATAGCTACCATTCCAATAAATTTTATTATATTCAAAATAATTAATACCATAATCTTTTAAGGGTTCTAACAAATGTTGAATTTTATTTACATGTAAGGAGTTAAAATTTAAATTGCTTTCATATTGCGAAAGTAAAGGGGACTGTTTTTCTGGTATTTGTATATCTATATAATTACGCACTATATTATTTCCTGAGATAATGGATATTCTAGTGACATAGGGTAATGAATTTCGAGCAGGAAATTTACTGTTAAATTGATTTTCTTGTTACGGGAAAAGTACGTTAAGATGTTTTTTGGGTTTCTACCTGATAACGGTCTTCTCGATCAATTTGCTATACTGATTTATTTTAACCACCCTGTTTATTTTGGCATTGGCATCTTAGATTGAAAGTGGGTATAATCGACTATTTTCAATATATAAAGTAAGTTAATGAATATAAACAAAAATGTTGCTCAATTAATCAGTCTGTTGATTGCCATTATTGCTGTCGTGATACTTTATTTTTTTGCGCCACGATTTAATAACCAGCCTGCAGGTATTTTCTTACCCAGCGTTCAATCTGACACATTACCCAGTTATAACGGAAATGTTGCAGTTTATACGAATTATCCTGTGCAATATAAAGCACTAGGTATTATTCATATCGAAAAGCACATTCAATCCAATACGATTGAGGCGCAACAACAAGTCATTGAATATGCTAAAACCATGGCTGCTAAGCATGGTGCAAATGCGCTGGTAGTAAATGGCTTTGGCCCCGCCATCGAACAAGGCGCAGAAAGTGGGTTGTCTTCATTAATTTTATACGCCACCGCAATAAAGAGTGAACAATAATGAATCTTGATTTTCCATTTATATTACTTTCCTTAACCGTTTTTACTGGTTTAATAACGTTATGTTATAAATTATTTAGACGCCAAGATGAAGTTCAAAGCTATCCTAAACTAGTTGAATATTCTCGATCGTTTTTTCCAATCTTTTTAATAGTTCTTATCATTCGTAGTTTCTTAGTGCAACCCTATCAAGTGCCAACCGGTTCACTTGAGCCAACTATATTACCCGGTGAGTTTTTATTTGCGAATCAATATCAATTTGGTTTGCGTTTCCCGGTTTGGCGTAATAGTTTAATTGCAATCAATGGCGCAGAGCGTGGTCAAATATTTTTATTTCATGATCCGGTTAATCCACAAGTTATTTTAATTAAACGTTTAATCGGTATGCCGGGAGATAAAATTAGTTACATTAATAAAGTACTCTATATTAATGGAAAAGAAATGACGCAAAAAAAATTAGGCAATGCTTATGACATCGAAGGAAATACTGATCTCCCTGTCGAAAAATATCAAGAAAATTTAGATGGTGTCATCCACAATATTCTAATCAATCCTAAAGTTCCCGCGCAAAATTTCTATAATTTAACTGTTCCGAAAGGTTATTATTTTGCAATGGGTGACAACCGCGATAACAGCGACGATAGTCGTTATTGGGGTTTTGTTCCAGAACACAATCTCATCGGCAAAGGCATGATCATTTGGTTATCATGGAATAGCGACGCAGCCCATTGGTACGACAAAATTCGCTGGCACCGTATTGGTACAATCCTATAACATAAGGGGGCAGTTTTGCCCCCTTAATACATTAGGTGCATTAATTTGACTATTGAGTTTTATCACCATCAAGCTGGCTCCACGTCATCTCAAAAAGTAAAATTATGTTTGCACTATAAAGCACTAAAGTATGAAAGTATTAATATTGATTTAAAAAAACGGCAAAACCAACAGGCTGAATATCTAAAAATTAATCGGCATGGTTTAGTGCCAGCGATAATTCATAATAATAATATTATTGTCGAGGCAAATTTAATTAATGAATTAAAAATTCTCAACAATAGATTAGAAAATAAAGAGTGGCTATGTAGAAAAAACTATACCTTGGCCGATATTGCTTGGACTGCTGGCATTTACAGGTTAAAACAATTAGAAATGCTCGATATATTAAACAATGAAAAATTTGATGCGCTTCTTCAATGGTACGAAAAAATAAAAAAAATGGATCATTTTTGTGGGTACGATTTTTAATGGTGTAACTCTCTAAACCTTGATCATAGAATAAATATAAAATTCTACACTTTGAATGTTCTGTTGATAGCGTATGCTAACGAGTCTTAATTACTGATAATAGTTATGAAAAAAAATGTTTGGACCAAATGTTAAATCTATTGATGCAATTCAAAAAGTAATTACTGAAAATTTTGCTAATAAAGACTATCGAAAAAGATTTATCATTTTACTTTTTGAGTATTTGGTTTTTGAAACTCGAACAACAGAGCCGAATTGGTCGAAGTGTTTTCAGTATGCGATTCGGTGGGTCGTTGATATTTATAATTGTGGATCTGAAAATTTAAAAACTGTTCTTTTCGATAGGCTTCCAGAAGAAGATTTTTATTATTATGTTGAGGAATATTGTGAGTCAACGTTTGAAGTGAATTTAATTATTCACGATTTTTTTTATTATGCTTGTATTTTAATAAATGACAAAAATGTGGGATTAATCCATTTTATCCTGGAGGATTTGCCAGAAGAAATGCAAAATAGATTATTTAATCAAATCTATCCTCAAATTGATGCGCGTATAATTGACTCACTTGTCGACACGGATGAACCACCAACAGTATTAGTCGATTTATTATTTACTCAAAAAATCGCTGTTCAAAAGATTGCATTTTGTAACATGAAAGGTGACGTAATTGAACGTTGTGCTTTGTTTGATGTGGTCGATAATTTTGTGTTTTGTTGTTATGAATCTGTAAATTATAAAAAGCTTTTTAGTTTAATTATTTTAGAAGGTAAATATGATGTGAATGAAATTGATAGGTTTGGTAATGATGTCATTATGATGTTGTGTGCAAATGCTAAATCAATCCGTGAAACTGAGTCAGAAGATGATAGGGATATGATGTTCGAAAATTTAGATAATGCGGTCAAATTAATACTAAGCCGAGAGGGATATTCATTAACAAAAAAAAATAAGAATGGAAAAACAGCATTAGCCCTAGCGATTGAAAATGGATTAGATGATGTTGTCGATTCTTTAGCAAGAGCAATGTTTGATAACCCAAATACTAGAGATTTTTTCTATGCTGAGATAGCAAGATATTGTCGGTTAGAAAAATCAGAGACCTATCTAAGCGTTTGGAGAATGACGGCTGTTGATGCTTTTAAGCAAGTGGCAAAAATAAGAAGTACTTTTACACCCATTTTCGAACGAAGTCCGACACCTGGATCACTCAATTCAGATAGTCCGCAAGATGGACATAACAGTATTGATGAAAGTTTTCATACTTTTGAAATGACATCGGAGGAATTCAATTTTATTGATGTCAATGATGACTTATTTCGACAACACATTAATCATCTCAAACAAAAATATGGTGATCTTAATCTTGTCAGAATAAAGGGTAAACCATTATTAATTTATTTATGTGATATAAAATATTATGTTCATATTCAAAACTTGACTAAACGGATAGAGATAAATAAATTCGATGAGTTGTTAACATCACGATTAAAAATTCTAATTGAAATGGGCGATTTGGACGTTGAGCTTGTCGATAATAATGCTCAATCAGTTTTATACTACACGGTGTTTTATGGCTTTCAACGAGCGTCTTGTTATCTCATCAGCGTTTTAATCACACAAGGTTTTTGGAATGATGATTTTGTTGGAAAGTTTAATGCTTATAACGAAACACCAATTGTCTCAAGAATGACGATGATCATTGATCAATATGGACTATATTGGGAACAATTAATGAAGTATAAACGTGTTAAACAATTATTATTAAGTTTTACACCAGAAGAAGTCGCTGAAAAAATGGCTTTATCCCCACAGGTTATTATGAATATTAATCCACCGACTTCAGATTTTTTACCAACAGAATGTGTTGAACTTTTTGAAGCAAAATCATCTGAAGCTGTTATGTGTAGAGAGCGTGAATGTATTGAACATATTTCTCGATCAAGCCTCGTAGTATCAAAGTAGTTATCATATTGAAATAATCAAAAATTATAAAAATTTTGACAGTTAGTTTTAAAAATACAAATTTGTTCACTCTCTGATAATTGCAAACAAAATTGTTTAGCCATCGATAACCAACC
The DNA here is from genome assembly GCA_964352985.1 of uncultured Legionellales bacterium. Classification (GTDB taxonomy): domain Bacteria; phylum Pseudomonadota; class Gammaproteobacteria; order JAHCLG01; family JAHCLG01; genus CAYGUK01. Next base: position 8,630 of record CAYGUK010000092.1, on the reverse strand, counting down.
CTGATAATTATTCGCAAGATTTAATACCGGCCAATCACTACCCCACATGATTTTTTTAGTTGTAAACGCTTGCAATAAATGATCAAAATAAGCGTGAAAATCACTATCAGCGTTACCTTCAGTAACAAGCCCCGAAAGTTTACAATACACATTTTCTCTTTGACCTAAGTCAAAAATATCTTTTGCCCAAGGCTGCCATTGCTGGTTGTTTATTTTTGGTTTAGCACCGTGATCAACCACGATTTTTAAATCAGGAAATTTATCCGCCAAGCGAGCAATCGTGGTTATATGTTCGGGTAATATTAAGGCATCAAACGTTAAATTTAATCGACTTAATGCTCGCAAGGGTAAATCTAAATTTGTTTTTAAAATCCAATCTACAGCGGGAATATCTTGTAGCATCGGTCGAATACCAGTGAACTTAGCATGTTGTTTTAATTTTTCAATTTGATTTACCGCTTCTTCTGTTAATAAATCAACAAAGCCGACTACTTTTGCAATGAAGTCATGTTCATCACTTAGCCGTAATAAAAATTCCGTTTCAGCAAGACTCGGTGCCGCTTGCACTAAAACCGTTTGAATAACAAAGTTTTCATGCAACAAAGGTTGTAAATCTACCGGCATAAAATCACGATAGAGTGTCGATAATTCAGGCGTTAACCAATTGTAATCGCCACGTGATAATTGCCAAAAATGCTGATGACTATCAACAATATTTTTCATTTGTTAATTCTTCCCATAATGCTGGTGGAATATCTTCGTTTATATGTGATAAATTGTATTGCACTTCTGCAAGATGTCGCATCGATGTTACCACACTCGTAATCGCCTCATGGCGCAAAGGAAATTGCAATGCTATCGCTGCAAGTGGAACTTGATATTTAGCCGCGAGTTTTTCCAGTTGTTTGACTTTATTTAAAACCGACTCATCAGCTAATTTGTGATTAAACATCGCACCTTTAATTGCACCACTCGCTAAAATGCCAGAGGCAAAGGGACCCGCGATTAAAATGCCAATATTTTTCGATAAACACAAGGGTAAAAATTCTTGCAATGCACTTTGCTCAAGTAAGGTATAGTTTCCTTGTAACATGAAACAATCAAAATCAGCATATTCCATTGCTTGTTGACAACATTGCCATTGCTTAACGCCCATGCCATAAGCAGAAATGAGTTTTGCAGAACGTAATTCTTCTAATGCTTTAACACCACTGTTCATGGCAATTTTAAAATGAAGATCATATTCATCACCTAAAATTATATGATCAAGGTCATGTAAATATATGATATCAACTTTGTTTAAACCTAAACGTTGTAAACTATCTTCATAAGATCGCATCACGGCATCATAACTAAAATCATGACGACCTGAAAACATAAGTGGTGTTAAAAATTTTTCACTTGCAGGATGTGGCTCATAAATAGGTTTTAATACTAAACCCACTTTAGTGGAAATGACATAATTCGCTTTAGGTTTATCACGTAAAAAATCACCCAAACGTCGTTCAGCTAAACCATAACCGTATTCAGCGGCGGTATCAAAATAATTAATACCAGCATTATAACAAGCATCTAAAGTTGTAAAGGCATCTAGAGTTGTAACAGGCTCATATAAATTTCCAATGGCCGCACTACCAAAAGCATAGGGCGTAATTTGTAAATTTGTGGCACCAAGCTGTTTTAAATTCATGCCTCACTCCAAATTTTACCCTGAGGAAATTGATAGTCAGCTAAACTTTGAGGAAAAACTTCAATGCTATAACCTGGCTTAGTTGGTACTTGATAATAACCATTTTTCATGACAACCGGATCGATAAAATGTTGATGTAAATGATCAACATATTCTAAAACCGTGTTGGATTTATCGCCACTAATTGCAATGTAATCGATAATTGATAAGTGCTGTGTATATTCACATAAACCTACGCCACCAGCATGAGGACAAACGGGAATATTAAATTTCTTAGCGAGTAATAATATGCTTAAAATTTCATTGACCCCAGCAACACGACAACTATCAATTTGACAAATATCAATCGCTTTAGCTTGCATAAATTGTTTAAACATTATTTTGTTATGGCAGTGTTCACCGGTTGCAACATTAATCGGATTAATCGCGTTTTTAATTTTTTGATGACCGAGAATATCATCTGGACTAGTTGGTTCTTCAACCCAATATAAATTAAATTTTTGTAGCTTTGCCACATAATCAATTGCTTGATTAACATCCCAAACTTGATTGGCATCGATCATTAAAAAATTGTTATCGCCAATCGCTTCACGTGCAATGGTTAATCGTCTGATATCATCTTGAAGATTTTGCCCCACTTTTAATTTAATATGAGTAAAGCCATCCGCTAAAGCTTGTTGACATAATTTAAATAATTTTTCATCACTATAACCTAACCATCCTGCAGAGGTCGTATAAGCTTTGACGCCGTGATTTTGCATTTCTTGTTGGCGTATAGATTTTGACGATTCGATATTTTGTAAAATTTCCAACGCTTCACTCGGTGATAGAGCATCTCTAATGTATCTAAAGTCTAAACAATTAATTAGTTCTTCACTTGTGAGATCACAAATTAATTGCCACAACGGTTTATTTTCGACTTTAGCCCATAAATCCCACACGGCATTCACAATCGCCGCAGTCGCCATGTGAATCACACCTTTTTCTGGGCCCAACCATCGTAATTGAGAATCCGACACTAAGTGACGCCAAAAGTGTCCCATGTTTGAAGTAAAGTCAGATAATTTTTTATTGAGAATTAAATGTTGTAAGGATTCAACCGCCTTAACACAAATTTCATTTCCACGCCCAATCGTAAAACATAAACCATGACCTTTATATTTTTCATTATCCGTGTGAACAATCACATAACTTGCTGAATAATCCGGATCAGGATTCATCGCATCAGAACCATCTAAATGTTGAGAGGTAGGAAATCGTAAATCGACCACTTCAAGTTTTGTAATTTTCATATTAACGCTCGAGTATAGCTGTTTGTTGTTGTTCACCTAAGCCTTCAATACCTAAACGCATGACTTGGCCCGGTTTTAAAAATACAGGATGGGGTTTATGACCTAATCCAACACCCGGCGGTGTGCCCGTTGAAATAATGTCGCCCGCTTGCAAGGTAAAAAATTGGCTCAAATAACTCACCAAATAATCAACTGAGAAAATCATATTTTTAGTATTACTATCTTGTTTGCGTTCGCCATCCACCTCTAACCAAAGATGTAAATTTTGTGGGTCATTGATTTCATCCGCGGTAACGAGATAAGGACCAATCGGACCAAAGGTGTCACAACTTTTGCCTTTTATCCATTGGCCACCACGCTCTTTTTGGAAGGTACGTTCAGAAACATCATTAATGACACAAAAACCAGCGATGTGATTTCTCGCGGATTTTTCAGAAATATATTTACCATCTTGACCAATCACCACACCTAATTCAACTTCCCAATCGGTGGTCGTGGAATCACGCGGAATTAAAATATCATCATTCGGACCATTGATAGCACTGGTTGCTTTGGAAAATAACACCGGTTCAGTTGGTACGGTAGCCCCTGTTTCACGAACATGATCGATATAATTTAGTCCGATACAGAGAAATTTTCCAACCTGACCCACACAAGGACCAATACGTGTGGCATTTTCAACAATCGGTAATTGCGTTAAATCAAGATTTTTTAATTTGTCTAATTGGCTCGCATGTAAAACAGAACCTGCGATATCATCAACAATACCTGATAGATCTCGAATTTGATTTTCACTATCTAAAATACCGGGTTTTTCTTGATGTTTATTACCAAATCTTAATAATTTCATTATGCGTTACTCCATCCACCATCAATAATATGAACTGCACCTGTTGTATAACTTGACTCATCACTTGCTAAATAAACGGCAAGTTTCGCAATTTCATGTGCTTGACCTAAACGCCCCATGGGTTGTCTTGCAATAAATGCTTCGGTTGCTTTTTCGACATCGCCTTGTGCTTTAATTCTATCATGCAACGAAGGCGTATCCACGGTACCTGGGCAAATCACATTGCAACGAATATTGTCTTTAACAAAATCAGCTGCAATCGATTTTGTTAAACCAATAATGGCTGCTTTTGTGGTGCCATAAACAAAACGATTATTCGCCGCAATGACAGACGATGCTACTGACGACATGTTAATAATCGAACCGCCACCGTGTTGAATCATTTTGGGTAAAAAAGTTTGAATCATAAAATACATGCTTTTAACATTTAGATTAAAACTATGATCCCATTGCGCTTCACTGCATTGTAAAATTGTACCATGATGAACAAAACCCGCGACATTAAATAAAATATCGATCGGATCAATTTTTTCGCAAAATACATTTATCGATTTTTGACAGGTAACATCCAGTGGAAAAATAGTAATAGCAGGATATTTTTCATGTAAATGATTCAACGCATCTTGATTGATATCTGTTGCAATCACTTTAGCACCTTGCTGCAAAAATGCGATACAACTTTCACGACCAATACCTTGGCCTGCAGCCGTGACTAATGCCGTTTTATTTTTTAATCGATTAGTCATAATAAACTCCTCTCTACATTTTTAAGGGGGCGACCAATATCCCGTGCTCGTTTACCCGCAATTAAATTTAATTCAATTTGTTCTAAACTAATTTTACTGGTTTCAGGAATAATCAAATAAAAGATGATTAAGCCAATAACCGTGATCACAAAAAAACCGGCAAATAACGTCGCAATATTATAATAGTGGATGACAATGGGAATAATAAAAGCAATTAACGCATTTGCACCCCAATTAAAGGCCACTGAAATTCCCATGCCAAATCCGCGAATGCGTGCTGGAAAAACTTCTGAAGGAATTAAAAAACAAGCCGGTCCAATGCTTAAACCATGAAAAAACATAAACAAGGTACTACCAATAAACATCATCCAGCCTAATCCCAGAGGACTTTTAATAAAACCAAATGAAAGGGTGATAATCAGTAATGAAAACAAGATCCCCAACGTCCCCAGTAATAAAGGCAGGCGACGTCCCACTTTATCGATAAAAAATAAAGAGGCTATCGTTGTGATCACCAGCATTAAACCAATAAACATCGTGGCAAAGGTCGCGATAGCAGGATTTGCAAACCCTGTGTGTTTAAAAATTGTTGGTGCAAAATAAACGATGGCATTCACCCCAATAGTTTGAGTGAAAAAACTGACCGCCACACCAATCGCGATCACTTTGAAAAAACCGGATTGATATAAATGATTGAGTTTAAATTTTTCTTGTTGTAACACTTCTTTAATACTAGTGATTTCTTTTTCGGAATCTTGTTGACCCACAATATGGGTTAAAATATGTCTTGCCTCATCGGTTCTATTTTTGAGGATTAACCAGCGCGGACTTTCAGGTAAACGAAAACACAATCCGGCGAGTGTTAACGCGGGGATAATCCCAATCCCTACCATGACTCGCCATAAACCGGTGTGCGAAAAAAGATAGGAAATCACAAAAGAGCTAAAGACACCGACTTGCACTGCTGTTACAAATAGATTCACTAACATGCCGCGCTTTTCTTCAATCGCTAATTCAGACACATATACAGGTGAAATACACGAGCCCACACCAATTGCAAGACCAAGTAAAATACGACCTAAAATTAGCCATTCTTTACTGATCGCAAACGCACTTAATAATGAGCCCGCAACAAATAATAACGCGGTCACTAACAAGGTGATTTTACGGCCACATAAATCGCTGACTTTTCCACTGATAATTGAGGCGATTAAAGCACCAAAGGGCACAGAGCTAACAATTAATCCCACTTCGGTTGGTGTTAACGAAAAAGTTTGTCGAATAAATAATAATGCGCCAGAAATAATGCCGGCATCATAACCAAATAGAAATCCTGATAAGCCAGCAGCAAGTGCGATTAGAAAAAGGGATCCAAAAAATTTGTTGTTGTATTGCATCATGAAGACTAAATGTTAAAAAGAAAGAAATTTATCATAAATGCGTGACGCAGAATAGCAAAATGTCGACGTGTAAAAACATGACTTAGATTAATAACAGGCGAAAATAGTGTTATTTTCAGTATTTTTTGGTATAATTGTACTGCAACGATTACTTTATTTTTAACTGGTCCTGTCTACAAAATATTTTTTCTCCCAATTGACTGAATAATAATTAAATACTGGCAAGAAATTAACACTCCCCGAGATGATACTCGAGCAAGCGATGTAATTGAAACAATGGAAAAGCTTAGCACATTAATATTAGAAAAATGGATGCCATCAATTATTACTGCCGTTTTTGGTGGTTTCATGGTGGCATTGCTGGTGCCCATGATCCAAACACATTACACGCAAAAATTAGCCTATCAAAAACGACGCGTTGCTTTATGGGAAAAAATTGGCGATGATTTTACAGAATATCGCTTATATCGTGAACGTTTAAACATGGCGGCTTTACAACAAAAAAATGCAAGACATAAATTAAGCGCCAGTTTTTATAAACAAAAAGAAATGTATCTCAATAAAAGAAATTATTATGGCGATCATCTCCGGTTGAATTTTGAGATGGCGAAATTTTATTTTAATCCACAAGTTGCAAAAGCGATCAATCAATTTTTAACTTGGGATAGTCATTATACTATGCAAACTGTTAGTTTTTTACCGCCAGATAGCGCCTATCAATATTGGGAAACTAAAATTATGACAGTCATTCGCAATCAACTTAAATTGTGTTAAAGTCACTTTTGTTGATAGTGGTTTAGGAGTAACAACGTGAGAATCATTCTGCTCGTGAGTTGCAGCATATTTCTTGTGAGTTATTTTTTTAATGTCTTTGCAAAACCCGATCCCAAATGCCCTGGACCCAAATGCCCCGATCCTGTCGCACAAAGTTTTAAACAACCTAATGTCAATGCAGATCCTACTTCTCCACCTTATCACGTTGTCCCACCACAACATAAAATCTATCAAACACCAGCCAACGACAAAGCAATAAAAATACACAGTTATAAAGATAAAAAAAATTAATTCTTAAGATGTAATCTTGCTTATTTTTAGTTTACTATTGTAAGAAGATAATTAACTTAATATAAAGATGAAAACAGAAACATCCTATTTAATCAAATCTACAATTGTCAACATCGTATTATTAATCATTGGCTATTTAATTGATTACTTTTTAAATGTGTTGTTAGCACGGGTGTTATCAATTGCAGAATACGGTGATTTATCACTGATATTGCGTTTCATGCAATTTTGCATTCCGTTTATTCTAATCGGAACAAGTATTAGTGTTAAAAGATTTTTACCCATTTATATCAATGAAAAAGATAAAGAACATTTTACTGGTTTTTTAAGATGGAATAAACGCGTTATATTTATTACCTCGATGGTTTTATTTGTTTTGGCTATGTTATTTGCCATCATTTCTATCGTGCTTGATAAAAATGGTATAAAACGTTTTGATTCATGGCATCCTCTAATTTTTGCATTATGGTTAATTCCGTTACTTGCAATTATGAATTATTTATCAAGCGTGTTTACTTCCTTACAAAAATATGTGTTGTCGTATGTGCCAGTCAACATTTTAAATTCGATTTTTTATATTATATTGATTTTTATAGCCAGCTTTTTTATTGCTCACATGAGTGTCTATCACGCCTTAATTGCAGCAGGTTTACAATACATTTTGGTGATCGCAATTCAACTGTATTTTTTATTTCAACATCTTCCTAAAGACTTAATCACAGAGAAACCAGCGTCAAAAAGTAAACTTTGGTTTAAAAGTTCAGTTAGTGTCATGGTAACGAATGTTCTTAATTTTGGTCTTGGTGCAGTGGATTTAATTTTGTTGGAAATGTTAGGCGACAACGAACACGTCGTTGCTCATTTTGCCGTGATTTTGATTATTTCTAATGTTTGTTGGTTAGCCAACACTTCATTCCGACTCATTAGCGCGCCTTTAGTTGCGCCTTTATTAGAATCACAAGATAATAAAAAATTGCAGCATATTTATAATAATTTAAATTTATGCAAAGTGATTTTTATAATTTTATTAATGTTCGTTATTTGCTTCTGGGGTAAAAATATTTTAAGCCATTTTGGTCCAGAATATATACAAAATTATTACCAATTAATAGCGATGGTCAGCATTTATGTTTTTAATCTTGCTATGGGCTTTTCGCAACAATTATTAACAATGAGTCAACATCAAAATATTCTAATAAAAATTACCACGTATAATGTATTTTCTGTGGTTTTATTAGATATTATTCTGATTCCTATATTTCAATTGAATGGTGTCATTTACGCGACGATTATTGGAACGTTGACTTCTCGTTCTTATCAATATTACAAAGCGAGAAAGTTAGTGGGTATTCGCACTTTTTTTATTTAACAATGTGGTTCCTGCTCACCCTTAAGATGAGCAGGAAAATAAATTATTTATCGTCACTATTCAGCATAAATGCAAAATAGTTACCCTGATAATACTGCCTAACCTGGCAAAGCCAGGCTAACGGCACTTAAGGGTAGAATCGCGATTCTCCCCTTAAGAATCCGTGCGCCAGGCATGGCGTAATTCTAGGTGGTGGAAGTCCGCTGCGCGCCGTGGAA
>CAYGUK010000091.1:0-16158 GCA_964352985.1 uncultured Legionellales bacterium | reverse complement strand
GTTCGAATCCCCTTGGGGACGCCATTTAACTTTCTAATATTAAATGACTTCTCTTTTAAAATGTCGCAAAGGGCTGTTTTGCGGGCTGTTTTTTGTACCTGGTTTTGTTTTTGATTGTTTTCTATATCGAGTTTATTAAATTTTACTGATTTTTTTCCAAGGGGATTTGTCCCGTTGGATGTTTTAGTATCGTGCGTTTAAATAAACATTAACATATTAAATTATTAATTTTGTATTTTGACCATGTTAAATTATCAGTTTTTTATTTAACAATACACAGTTATCTGGAAAACTGTACGAGAGTAGTGATTCACATTATTTAAAATATTGTGTCTGCTAAGCCTTGTGAAAATTAATAATTAATTTCGTTCATCTCAAAATACAAATTTTAAGATCATTTTAATCCTCAGATTTTATAAATACTGAATTTTATGTTTAGCTATATATAAAATTTCTCTATGTTAAAATGATGAATATTCCTAATCGAAAAATAAACCACCCACTATTCCCCTAATTAAAAATTATAAATAATTAGCGCCCAAATAACATTTAAACGGAGCTTTGAAGTGCCCCCGTTTCAACGGACATATTCTTGTTAAACTATACCCTCATTCGGCAAGGCACACTTTCTCCTACAGTAAATCCTCGCTCCAGTAACAACTTATGTATCTCAGGAAATAATATTTTAATAGCATCCTCTGCTTTGTAAATAACTTCACGCAATCGTACAAATTGTTCTTGAATGATAAGCATCCATGCAACATTATGCTGTTGTTGTTGCTGAGGAGTTAGATGCTCATTTGATTTAGTGAAAGGCACATTAGGACCATAAGTCGCATACATTGACACTTGCCAGTCAATTGCTGCTTTATGATAGTAAACCATATCTCTGATCATAGCTTTAAACCCCTCCAGGGCTGAGGCTACAGTTAAGGTTAATTGAATAGCAAATCTGACATGCCCTTTACCAAATCGATGACCAGAAATAAAAATAATTTTTTCCACTGAATAATCATTGTATTTGAAATTATTCATGACTAAAGGGTTATCCCTCGAACGTCTATTCACTTCTGACAACGCGTGTTGAAAAATAGGTTCAGGATTTTCAAAAGCAATGTTAAATTTCTTGGGTTGATAATTCTCACATGCTTTATAAAAATTAGGTGCCAGCGTGATACATTGCTCAAGTATATTATGGAGTTTTACATCATTCGAGACCATTGCTTCCAACCAATTAATACGATGATCTAAAAATAAACTGAACCGCATAGCAGATTCACCATCATTGTTAAATACTAAATCGTGTATATTACGGCCATTCGCTTTATTCATTGCGGTTAAATAACTATGATCAAGTTCGTGACTTAGCATGGATACTTTGAGGTTTATGGGTAATTGTAATGTTCCATCTGATAATGATGCAGCTAAATTGTCGACATAACGGTTTGGTGTCAAAATGATCTTTGGTATTTTTGCATTTCTAAAGCGACACTTTATATGACTTAATCTCATTAGTTTATTATACGATTTTGTTAAACGTTTCACGCCTCTTAAATAACGTTCTGGATTCTTTTTAAAAAATTCAGGTTCTGAGCATTTTACAGGTACTTCTTTTCCATCAATAACTAATTGTTCATGACAAATACGACTTTGAAAAACTTTATTTTTAGTAGTATTTATTGAAATCGGTTGTGGAACTAATGGTGTTTCTGTAGGCAATCGTGTTTTTGTCTTTTTATTGGAAACACAGAAGAAGTAATAAGCCCCCATGCACATAACAGCTAAAATAGTAATATTAATAATTTTTTCTTTGGTCGTCATATGTTGCCAACATTTAACAAGCCTAGATAGATATAAACTAATCAAGTTTAATTCAATAGAAGGTTCTCTAACATACTGATGTTGGTTGTTAGTTTTATTTTTTTCTTGTTTTTTTATATTTCTATATCGAGGCATTTCAATTCCAACTATTATTTTTGCTTTTTTTCATATTAATATTTAGGATGTAACCTTACGCTGAAAATTCCAAAATACTTATTGTTCTTTAAATCACTTAAACTATTTTCATCAAACTCAGCCCTATTCAAAGCGACAAAGATTCTATAATATTTAATTAATTGATATCAGAGTATAAAATCCTATAAATCAGAATTAAATACTTACCAGTGAATGCAAGGTGAAACTTACATGTGTTTGTTTTGAGTTAATCACAATATGAAAAATAAATTAATGAATCAATTTAAAAGAGTGCTTATTTTGCTAATTTTTTCTGTCAACATAATGCGTAATTATAATATTAAAAATTAACTATCTATTTTGCTCGCCCGAAAAAACTATATAATTCTTAACGAAACGACAAAGATAGACATAAACCTATAATAATTACTCTTATTCAAATGTAAATTATTTTATATATTTACTAACTATGGTATTTCAATATATTAATTAAAAGTTTTCGCAGAAATACGTATATGATAATATTAATTTAATTTCTTACTAAAAGGTTATTTAATTATGAAAAAAAAGCTCCTTGTATTATTTTGTGTGTTGATAAGTTGCGATGCATTTTCTGCTTCAATAACATGTCCGAGCATTAGCCAAGTTCGATCATTAGCTAATGACATTGATACCGTTCTGCATTATTCATGGACTAAAAGTGTTGTAGGTGTTTATAGTTCAAAATCAATACTCATTCATGGTATACAGTGGCATGTTGGGGCGGGTGATTTCTCAAAGACCAATGATAAGGAAATAATTTCTGAAGCTAAGGTTGCTTTTTCAGAAGTCAATGGATTTTATGGTAATGATCCTATAGGACCAGCTAAAGCTTTTTGCCAATATTCTTTTCCTGGTAGCCATGCAGAAAACTGTGGAACCCAAGGTGAAAAATGTATTATGTTAATCACACAATAATAGTGTTGCCACTTAATGATGGGTTCATAGAATTCTAGTACCTGATTTATGACTAATGCATTACTTGGGCTTTATTGACCACCTCTTTGCTTAGTTTCTGTTGCAAACTTTTAAGCGAACGGATTACATTTGAAAATTTTAACAAGTATTTCTTAATATTTTTTTATTTTCAGGAAAAAACTGTAACTCCCACAATAACAAACGATAACGATGGAGAATTTGCATGTAATGTAAAAATAGCAAAATCGAGGATATCCCCCTCTTTATTCAGACTACTCAAAAATAGAAAGAGAAAATTCAGAATTTAAAAACACACCTTCTTTTGAAGCTTCTAATAATAAAAATTCAATATAGAATATGCGAACTCATTAGTTATTGTTTTGTTCACTGTCATCCATATCAAATTCTTAAAGACTATGATGCCTTGTTACAGCTAAAAGCTTGTCAACAATCATTATCTTTTTTATCTAATCTTTATAATAAACGATTTAATAATCTTGAAACTCAACATAATATCAATTTACCTGAAGTTCAAACTTGTGTGAAATCAATACTATCTGAATCACGATCATTACCTTATATACCGATTTGACCTCAAGATGCGAAATTGGGGGAATCAATTAATTGAAAATTATCTGTAATTCTATTATTTAATACAGATTTCAATTTTCAAATATGCTTAAAGAAATACAACATGGCATCAGTAAATTCAAGAAATGTTTCATAATATTTGTTATAAGTAACAAATTCATGCATTAACTTCCATAATCGCTCAATAGGATTTAAATTGGGTGAATAAGACGGCAGGAAATGTATCTTGATATTTAATTTTTTTGCAAATCCTTTCAATTTTTTACTTCGATGATAGCCCGCTCTATCCCAAATAATATGTATTCGTTTGTCTTTTGGGTGATTGCTTCTCATCCGTAATAAAACTGTTTTTAATGAATCGTAGTTAACTTTATCAGTTTGATGTGAAATTATTTTATGACCTTTCAAACAAATGCCCCCAATAAAGTTAAGTCGATATTGTCGTCCAGTAGTAGCAATTGTTTTTCTTTCACCTTTCTCAATCCAACCATAGGTTAAGTGTGTTTGATGTTCTGGATGAACACTATCAACAAAATAGATGACTTCACCTTTATTTTCAGCATTTTCTACTAGCTTAGTATATTTTTTGATGAATTTTTTTGTTCCTTGATATCAGCTTTAGCAGGAACAGCGTGAGGTTTTTTATAGCGAAATCCATTAGCATGTAACCACTTGGTCATTCCACTTATACTATAAATTTTACCAAATTTTTTTACATAATTGCCTTCGAAAACAGCTTTCTTGACGTTAAAAATAGCAATGAATACTTTTTTATTTTAGTAAAAAACCATATCACTATAAAACTCTAGGTGATTAATTAACGATTTTTTTTTGGCGCTTATATTGATCACTTATCAATTGAGTTATCTACAAACTACTAATGTCGACGATCTTGCTTGAGCTTTCTCAAAAATTTCCCTTTTAAAAACTTCATTGTCTACACCTTATAAAGTACTTAATCATCTTTTATGTTTGTAAAAATTCTCCAAAGTTTAACCTATAAAATATATCCCATTGTACGAACCTTCTAAATAAATTAACCAAAAAAAATGGGATATAGCGGTAAGGATAATCAATAGCGTTAACACTATTGATTATCGTAGCGCATTACATGAAGCAGATCACAATGGACATTTAGACTGTGTGCAATTACTTACTACTGTCAGGGGCATTAATCCAAACACAAAAGATAGTGATAGAAATACCGCATTGGATCTTGCTTTAAAAAAACAACATTTTGATATTGTCGTTGAATTATTACTTCACGAAAAAATTGTTATTAATAAAAAAACTCTGGAAATAATAATCGCAAACAGAAAGAACGTCAGTCAGGCCATTTTAAATAAAGAACAAGAATACTCGAGAGATTTGTCTAAACGTGATGCTCTAATAAAACTATTTTTTAAGATTGGTATTATTAACGACCCTACTCATCAAATAAATATTGTAGAAAACCTCCGAAAATGTTTTTTTACGCCGCGTCATTTTAGTTTTCTCGGGGCTCGAAACTTTAATACACCATCAATCACCTCCCCAAATAGTCAAGTATTTTTTCTGCATCAACTTGCGTTACGATTAATTAGATTGCAAGAGATAAATATTTCATGTGATGATGAAGCAGAATTGAAAATTAAAGGTTCAATGCCTGGAAAGAGTTCGGCAAATACTTATCCCCTTGATCCAAAATGTGATAGAACACTTTTTTTTAAACCTATACAAGAAGAAGAGGAAAATTTCCAATTAATCGAGCTTAGGTCGATGAAAAGTAAATCTGGGAAAAAATAATTAATAATTATAGTTTGGTTTTGTTGACTTTTAATACATTTAAAAAGAAGTCTTCAATCCACTTCCACGGCCTAATTTATTGAATAGGTATCGACCATAAATTTAATGACAAATTTAAGAATAGAATTTATATGTTATTTTCTCAAAAATTTACTTAGAAAACTGATAGCATAATTTATTTATCTAGCGTCTGTTTAAATATTGTTACTTATTATATGGTTCCTAACCACATAATGAATCACATATTATTCTAGCCCTAAAATAAATACCCTTATTTTCAGCCTCACATACTAAATGATAGTGTTCATTTAATTGAATTAGGATTTATCCATAAAAATTAGAAACAAGCCAATCAGAGCCTTAATATTTTGTTATCATAGCCCATACATAACCTATGATATATATCATAAAATAAACTGCTATTAAAATCTCTAAATTAGTCGGATTTTTTTCAATCTTAAAAACGATATAATTCTTAATCGGATTGCATTTCAATTAAATATTCTTAACTAAGCTAAAAAACAAATTGACATACTAAAAATAACAGATGGAGATTAAATCAAATGGACAAAGCCGAATTAATCAATTTATTTACAACTATTCAACATGAACGCCAAAGATTATACGCGCAAGGAAAAAGACTAGATTCACTTGATGATGCCGCAAACCGAGACCTAAATAATTTCATTATCGCCCTTTCAGCATTTCATAAATCAGATCATGTTAGATTAAGACAAAATAGAGATAACATTTCATTTGAGACATTTAAAGAGTTTGTGCTTCATCAACCAGAATCACTCTACATTAGTAATACTCACTTTTTAGATAGCGACTTACCCCTAATTGATTGTTGGCGAAATAACCTACCAACGACCACTTTTATGGCGACAAGTATTATAGAAATCTTAGATGAAAATTTAATAAAAATTGAGGGAGGATATGTTTCGGCAGAAGAACTCTTTAACTACATGAGGAGTAAAGCAAGAGATGGTGGCAATATTTTTATTAATCCAAATTTACATCCACCCAGAAAATTATCTGACATTGACATAGCGAGAATAAAGAAACATCCTCTTTGTGGTAAATTTATTGATGAATACGAAGCTCAACAAAAAAGATTACGTGAATTAGAATTACCGGATGAATTTTACATAGAATTAAAAAAATATTTAGATACATTATATGAAATTGGTTGTGAGCAAAATCAAACGTTTGTATTCTATGGCCCTGCGCAAGTTGCAAAATGCTTACTTCTGAAGATTGCATTTTTTGAAAAAATAAATCAACTTTGCACAGATGAACAAAGGCGCGCACTCCCATTAAAAAAAATTAGCGTACCATTTCGAGATTCCGATGAATCTACAGAAGCAGGTTTTGAAGTAGTTGCTCAAGGCAGAGGTGTCTTCGACTGTGTTATTACTCAACAAATATATTTACGTGCATTTTTAAGAGCGAAATTTCCTGATTTAAATACGCCTGATAAACTTCTTGCTCACCCTCAGGCTAGAACTTTTAACCTTGGTGATATTCCCGAACATCTATCAGTCCATTTTCAACCCGAACATAATGCTGATGTTGATGAGCGTTTATTACTATTAATAATGCAACCTCAAGGTCAAGGTAGAGTTCAATTAAATTTTAATCAATTTTTAGTTTTTTTGCGCTTAATGGCTATTATGCAACAACGACAAGATCCTTTTCAGGAATTAAATCAAGGGCTGTATCGCAGGAGACGCTAAAACTTTTGATTTCCTTTTAATATTTTTTTGTAACTATTCACCAAATTTAAGCAAAAACGTAGAAACGCTGAAAAGAACAGACTTTCCTCACGCGATGGGGATTCTTAAGGGGAGAATCGCGATTATCCCCTTAAGTGCCGTTAGCCTGGCTTTGCCAGGGTAGGCAGTATTATCAGGGTAACTATTCAGCATTTATGCTGAATAGTTACATTTTTTTAAAAATATTAAGCATGCGCCTAAATCCTTAACTTTTAATTTTTAATGATAGTTAACGTTTTCATTAGTGTTACTATTTTTCTCACTCATTTTTTTTCTTTCATCCAAATCGATAATTAACTCAGTCAGTTTAGTAAAATGCCATTAAATTTTTTCGTGTTATTATTATACAATCGTAGCTAAATATTTATTGTTGAATATCAATCTTAATACAGGCTTCACTCTAACAATACCAGGAAATAATCATGTCAAAAACTATTCAACAATTCAGCCAGCATTTTTCAAAAAAGATGATAATAGTAATATAAACACCATTGATACTTTCATCGTTGTTGATACTTCTAATTATTATACTCATTTACATGCAACAAAAAATAATCGATTACAGAAAATAACACTCAAAAAAAATGTTTTTAATGAATTTTAGAACAAAGTAAAAGTTTAACGCTCACTGATCTTGAATATGTGTCGAGTTAGCGTTTTTATCTTTCCAATTTACTTAACACAGTTTGTAATAGTCAATTACAACCCTTACTCAATCAAATTTTAAATGATAGACAACGTAGCGCAACACTTGTTGATGTTGAAAATTTTGCTTACGATATAGATAATAATCCGGAAGTCTTTATAAAATTTTCGACCGCAATTTCATTTATGTTTGGTAAAGCAAATTTAGACAGCATGTCAGGAAAATATTATGCGCGATTTACAGTGAAAGCCAGTGACAACACTGATACCTTTCTCAGAAAAGCAAATAATCGTATGAGTCTTCATAACGATGGTACCTTTATTAATGCATTAACTGATGACGTCTTAATGATGAAATGTGCTGAACGACATACTGTCGGTGGACATTCATTATTACTACATTTAGATGATTGGGAAGATTTAGAATTATTTTATCATCACCCACTTTCTGGGAAATCATTTAAATTTATGTCGCCTCCAAGTAAAAAATTAAGCTACGAAGTCTATCATCCGGTGTTTCATTGTGATCATGAAAATAATCCCTGTATAGCTTATATTGATCAATTCATTAAACCTTCTACGCCTGAAGAAGGCATGTATACCTATGCGTTAAGTCAATCACTTGAATCATCAAAATCAGTGATTGGATTTGCGGTGCCACCTGGTACAATGATCATTTGTAATAATCTTTTTTGGTTACATGGTCGTGATAAATTTGGTGCTTCTCCAGATCTCCATCGCGAACTCATGAGACAACGCGGGGTATTTTTTGATAGCTTGTATCATCAACTCTACCCTGAAAAAATATCACGAATCGGTTAATTAAGAGGAAAAACATGTCAACAAAATGTTTTGATGTCATCATCATTGGCGGTGGCATAATTGGTTGTGGTACTGCAATGCAGTTGCAACAACAAGATCCCAATTTAAAAATCGCCATTTTAGAAAAAGAAAGTCACATTGCCTATCACCAAACTGGACATAATAGTGGTGTTATTCATGCCGGTGTTTATTATCCACCAGGTTCCTTAAAAATAAAATTTTGCCAACAAGGATCAAAAGACACGAAGTTATTTTGCCAACAATACAATATACCTTATCGTGATACGGGCAAATTGATTGTCGCTATTCATGAGCATGAATTACCTTGGTTAAAAAATTTAAGCGAGCGTTGTGTTCAAAATGGTTTAACCATTACGCCATTAACGGCTGATGAAATCACAAAATATCAACCTGAGATCAAAGGGCTTGCCGGTTTCTGGGTTAAAGAAACAAGTATTGTTCATTGGCCAACGGTATGTAAAAAATATCTCGACTTATTTTTGCAATCAAATGGTGAAATATTTTTTGATGAAAAAGTCAGTGCGATTAATGAATCTAGCCAGCATGTTACGATTACAACGAATAAACATCAATATCAGTGCGCTAAACTCATTTGCTGTGCGGGATTACAAGCGGATAGATTAGTCAAAGCTGCCGGTTTAAAACCCGATTTTAAAATTATTCCTTTTCGTGGTGAATATTTTAAAATGTCTGAAGCACTTGGAAAAAAAATTAATACTTGTGTTTATCCCGTGCCTAATCCAAAACTGCCTTTTTTAGGGATCCACTTTACACCACAAATGGTAGGCGGTACGACTATCGGGCCTAATGCTATTTTAGCCTTATCTCGTGAAGGATACCGTTTAAACAATTTTAATATGAAAGATGCGATTGAAACTTTATGTTACAAAGGTTTTTGGAAAATGTTTGGTAAACAATTAAAACCGACCTGGCACGAGCTTTTAGGTTCTCTGTCAAAGTTGATTTATTTAAAGCGAGCTCAAGCATTTTTACCCACGATGACAAAAGAAGATCTCAATTTTTATCCGGCAGGTGTAAGAGCACAGGCAATGCGCAATACAGGTGAATTAATTGATGACTTTTTATTTGTTGAAACAGATCGTATGATACATGTTTGTAATGCGCCATCGCCTGCAGCAACATCTAGTTTACCGATTGGCAAATACATTGTAGATAAATTTAATCAAGCGACGTAAAGTTAGGAGGAATTCGATGAATAACATTCAACAGTCGGTCTATACCACTTTGCAAACGACATTGGATTTAGATTTTCATCAAGATATTAAATTATCAATTATTAATAGCGAAGTTTCGATTAATTCACCATTACCAGTCAATGATGTCGCGACTGCAATTTTTGCGTATTTAGGTAAAGCCGCCGTGACATTTGGTATGATGCGCGGTATACCATCACAAACTATCACTGTCGATAGACGCCATGCCGGCAATTGTTTAAACGGTGTTGCCTGGCATTTTCAAAATCATTGGCAACTTGACATTCATGTTGTTCATAGTTCGATTAATGGTTTTCATCAAACCAGTGATGATAAATATATTATTTATAACGGCGCTTATCCGCACTTACGTAATATTATTTTAGATTATTTAAACGTGCCGAATAACAAAGATGAAATAAAAAAAGCTACTGCTAAATATAGCGCACAAACACTCGAAGACAAGTTATCTGAATTAGGTGCCTGTGTCGCACAAGTAAGAGATGAAAAAACATGGCTCGCACATCCTCAAGGAAAAATATTATCAACAACTCCCGTCATCGAATTAATAAAAATCAAAGAAAGTCCCATCAATGATTTTGCAAAAGCAAATAGACCACTCGAAAAATAAAAGTATTAGATTTAACAAAAGTAATAGCAGGCCCAACTTCAACACGGGTATTAGCAGAGCATGGTGCAGAAGTTATTCATATTCGTCATCCCTATCAAGATGTCATCCCCGCTTTTGATATTGAAACCAGTTATGGTAAAACCAATTGTTTTATGGATTTTTCAAGAGAAGATCAAATTAAAAAACTTCATCACTTAATAAAAGAATGTCATGTATTTTTACAAGGCTATCGTTATGGTTGTTTAGATAAATATGGTTTATCTGTGAATGAATTAACGGATCTCAATCCCCATTTAATTTATACTCAAATCAATGCTTATGGTCTTGTTTTGATGATTTGCATTTGTTGGGCAATATGAGTTTACATTAATTGAGATAATCAATAGTTTTATCACTATCCAGCTCAATAATTATAGTTATTTCATTTGTTATTCCTTTAAATAGTATAATCAAGATAGAGAGGACAATGATCAGATACGTCAATATCGAATACGTTAAAATCATTTACAATGATACTATTTGATACAAATATGTAATCAGCATATTTTTCAGGTTTTTCATAAAATCGACTTCTTGTTGATGTAATATTGAAGTTTTTAATTAGGTTATTCCACTTAGATGAGAGTAACTGCATGCTTTTTGTATTGGGATTTAAATTAAAATCACCACATAATATAAATGGCTCATGAATTGTTGTTAAAAATTTGATGATAATATTGGTTTGATGATCTCTTTCAGGTGTGTCTAGTTTACCTTTGCCATTCCATAAACCGTGAAGATTAACAATATAACAATTTACATTATTTTTGGTATATTTTATCCAATGCAGATAACGCGAATGAGTAGGCCCTGCCCCAAGATAAAATCTATTATGATAGATACAAACACCACCTTGTTGGCGTATTGTTATATTATTTTTGGCTATAATCGCCAAGCCATAATCACCAGAAACAATAGGATGAAAAATAAATTGGTGTTGTGGTAACACTTGCATGATATGAGATAAAATATTAAGGGAAATAACATTGTTATCTGTCGAAATTTTTTTCGTTGCCTTGTAATACACTTCTTGTAAACAAAATATATCAACATTTTGATAATCAGTGAAAAATTTTAATAATCCACGCTCAAAATGTCCGCCCCATATATTGAAACATATAATCTTCATATTTATTCGTCATAATTTATTGAATATTGCAATATATGATAGCGGGATTGAGGGAAAATTAACCCGGGAAAATCCCTAAGGGGATATTAAATATAAAGCCAAGGGCAATCGCTTTGTCTATGAGTTCAGATTTTCTTGCACATTGAAATTTTTCTTTTAGCTGAACAATATAATACTCAATCGTTTTTGCAGAAAGCATTAGTTTATTTGCCACTTCTTTCGCGCTAAATCCCCGAATTAAATAGAATAAACATTGGGATTCACGCAAACTCAATTTAAAGTCAACATACTTACCACCGATGTGATACAAACCAGGACCATTTTGTTTAATCACGTCATGATATAACGACGTTAAAAAAGACTGTTTTATTTCAATACACGAAAACACCGTACCTGAGATTTTCCCCTCAGTGTTAATTAATGGTTTTTTAATACTAAAATGTAATTGAAGATCACCATCAGAATAATGCCCAATATCAATATGTTGTTCTTCACCATTCTCGATCACTTTTTTATCTTGAATTCTGTAATCATGAGCTAACTCAGCCATTTCACTTTTAATGTCAAAATCAGTTAAACCATTAATATCTTTTGCACTTGTATAACCCATATATTTTGCAAGTTGCTTATTGCCAGTAATATAATTAGAATTTAAATCTTTATAACCAATAGCACCGGGTAATTGATTAAGTAATTCGTGATTAATTAATTGATTCATATTTAATTTATACTTTCATGACTGTGATGCTCGCTCGCGAGCGCTTTCACCATATTGAGAATATAACCATAGACTGTTGCCACTAAATATTCATGAACCTGAATAACAACTTGATGCGCATCTCTAAAGGTTATTGTTAATAGTAAACCATTATCATTTGTTGAAAACGTATAACCTTCAACAATACTTGAATCCTGCAAATCGCCAATCTCATAACTCGTTAATTCAGGCGCGTTATTGAGTTGCATGAAATAAGGATGATTTTCATCAAGTGATTCTTTAAGCTTGGGATTCTCATTAATTTCAATTAAAAAAGATGACTCTAATTGATTTAGATACGCTTGTAATTCAAGCGTAAAATTCTCAATTATTTCTTCAAACCAATGAGTTAAAATAGGTCCCTCATCATAAGTTAAGAATTTAATGCAAAAACCGATAGGTTTGGCCGCTTTTGTGATAATCCCCGTCATCAACGCGGCAGCGTTATATAAATTATCATCAAAATTAGAGATTGACATGATATTACCTTAGAATTTTAAGGCGCCATTATAACTTGAATGTTGAGGTTTTGGTAATTGTATCTATCATAGATTATATAAAAGCGTTAAAATTAAGGTGTTATCACCATGATCCTGTTCCTGAATTATTATCATTATTATTGTCTTGTATATTCACTTCAGTATTATTTTGATAATAATTATTGCTATAAGAACGATAAGATTTAAATAACAACCAACCTAAAATAAAATAGCCGATTGTTTTATGGCCGCGACGGATCATGAAATAAGCAAAACCGATGATGATTAAATAAAATAATACGGGGATTAACAAGATAGATAAAGGTAATAGCCTATGAATTTTAGTACTAAAATTCTCATTAGGATGTGAGACAAGATCGCCCTGTATCGGTGTATTGGGATTTGTAACTGCGGTCTTTGTATTAGAAACCTGTTGATGAGAAGATGGTGATGAATTATCGTTTTTTCGTACGGCTAAATCTAAATCTTTAATACCATTTAAAATTCCTGCTGAAAAATCACCTTGTTTAAAATCGGGTATGATCCCGTTATAAATAATATTTTGTCTCTCATTATTTAATGAAGGAGATAAATTATTTCCTAACTCAATCTGTATTTTTCGATCATCTTTTGATATTAATAACATGATCACGTTGCCTCGATATTGAGGTTTGATATTCCATGCTGCGATTAACTCATCGGTATATTGTTTAATGTTGGTATTATTTGCATTTTCGTTTGCAAGTGATGAAATCGTTACGGTCAATAATAATATATTTTTTTCATGATAGAGTTGATTCGCAATCGCATTAATCGCTGTCGTATCCTCAGCTGAAATCATATGAGCTTGATCCATTATATAACCATGTTTAGGTAATGGTGGGAAATCACTCGCGTAGGTTAAAGAACACATTGTAAAAAATATAAATGTTAATAATAAAATCTTCTGCACTAGACGATGTTTGATAATTCCAAGTTTATCTACACTGAAATGAAGTATTTCATCATCATTTTTATCTTTTCTATTTAATTGCAGGAGTGATTTGAATTTTAACATTGCGATACTCCAAGTATACTATTATGGCATTTTCAAAACGAGTATTTAAAAGTGATTACACGTTATTGATGTCAGTCGCGTTTTGTTTAAGGTTATAATATATGATTTTAAATCTCACCCATTCTAACAAACGTGTTGATAAAAAACACCTGCATATTCGCTGCAAAAATAGCGTATATTTGAATTGTTGTTCATTGCTCGTGTTTAATATCAGAATTTAAAACGATTATTATTTAACACCAATAACTCAACTCATTGAAAGTACGATATATCATTAATAACAGGTTTATAATTGTATAATTAGCTTAATATGTGGCATCACTTTGACCCTATAAACTAGATATTTACACCATCATTAATCAGGCAGATAACACACCGCTTCGATATTATGGCCATCCAAATCTAATATAAATGCCGCATAATAATTTGGATGATAATGCGTGCGAAGTCCTGGCGAACCATTATCTTTACCCCCTGCTTTTAATGCAATGGTATAAAAGTCATGAACAGTATTTCGATTTGATGCTTGAAATGCGATATGTGTTTTATGAGAAGGATGTAAACCTTGATGGAGCCAAAAATCGGGAATGGGCGCGTTAGCAGATTTAATACCAAATCCAGCAAAGCCTTGTTCCTCGATTAACAAGTTGTATTGTAACGGCGCCAACGCGAGCTTATAAAATTGAACAGCTTTATTATAATCTGATACTTCAATGCCAATATGATCGATCATTTTTCACCTTTGTATTTAAATAGCATCATAAATTATATGTTACACTACAAATACAGTAAATTTGAAAAAAGTTCAAATATCATTAAATAATCGTTTTATCTGATATCTCATCGATTATTATTTAGATAATTTATCAATTCACAAACAACATTAAACCACCCTTCTTCTAACATTATTTTCAATTGATCTTTTCTGATAGCTTTCATGAATTGCTCGATCAACATCATTTAATCCAGGATAAAATGTTTGTCGCATATTCGCAGGCATTTCATACAAATTGGCGTGATGCTCTGCCAGAATCAATAATTCCGGATAAGTCGCCTGTGAACGACTGGCTGAATATATTCTATCAATAGAATGTGCGCGCCACCGAACATCCTGTAAAAATAATCGCAATTTGTCATTATTTGCATTGGGTGAAATACCATACCCATAATGTTTTCCGTATATTGTTTCAACTCTTACAATAGCTATTTCGTTATAGTATGTTTTTTTCGTGGGGTCACCTGATCCCACTCTTATTGTTTTAGGATTTCCTTTACTTATACTATCTAGAACATGCTGATTTTGCCATTGATTATATAAGTCATCGGGAATGGGGGTGAGTGCTTCATGAGGCTGATAATCCTTTAAGGCTTCTCGATATTCAACAAGCTTCATCCTTTCTTCATGTGTTAATTGATTGGCTTGTTCTTTGTCGAGTAAATGAGTGAGATGATCAATAACTAAATGATCACCTTCACAAATAGCAGTACTAACGCGATGCCTAAGACTTTCATCTTTTAAATACCAATAGATTGCTTGAGGATCATTGAGCGGTGCCGTAAGAGAAATAAAAGCATGATACATTTCGTGTCTAATGGTTCTTTTGATATTTCCAATTGGTGTATTTTGATTAAAGTAAATATTAACGAAACCATTTACACCATCAAAATGGCCATGTCGTAAGCCATGGATTGCAAATCGACCCACAGCAAGTTTATATTTCTCACTATTTATGACGACACTAACATAGTCGAAGCAATTTGATGTGCTGAGCTCTTCTGCTATATCAACTAATATTTTAGCTGATTTTTGTTGCATGTTTCTCAAAACTGAAGTCTTTATTTTAGGGTCATGAATTGAAGCTTGTATTCGAGATGCTAAATCACGTGACTCTGATTTTCTTTTTGCTTTTGTTCGTATTGCAGATGCGGACGTTGGATAATCAGCACGATGATAAACTGAGGGTAATGCAAACATTCTATTTTCAAATTTGTGTGCTCGACACATGGGTAATCTTGAAACTGAATTAGTGACTGGCGCGACAGGCGTTGTATTACGTTGTTTATTAAAATTACTCATTAACAAAGGCGCTAATTGCCAGGCAATGCTAACAGTAACGCCAGCTAACACTAAACCTATTAGCACGTATTTTAATTGTTCTGTTGGTGTGAGTGATTCCCATTTCTGAAGTAATTGAGAAATAAAATGTTGAGTGGGTCGTTGTGTCAGCGCCTTTTTTTTGGGTCCTGTCTTTTGGTGAGGGGTTTCTCTTGCTGCATTGGTTCGCTGACGGCGACGT
>CAYGUK010000090.1:0-16391 GCA_964352985.1 uncultured Legionellales bacterium | reverse complement strand
ATTGTAACTATTCACCAAATTTAAGCAACAACGTAGAAACGCTGAAAAGAACAGACTTTCCTTACGCGATGGGGATTCTTAAGGGGAGAATCGCGATTCTACCCTTAAGTGCCGTTAGCCTGGCTTTGCCAGGTTAGGCAGTACTATCAGGGTAACTATTTAGCATTTATGCTGAATAGTTACAAAAAATTTAGAGAATAATAATGACAAAGCCTAATGAAAAGCAAAAAGAAAAAAGAGTGCATCTAAGCACTGTTATATTAAAAGGTAGTGAAAATGAAGCTCAATTATTAGAATTAAAAAAACATTGCCAATGGATTTTTGTAGAATTACTTTCACCAGAATTTAGTACTAAAATTGCAAATTTATATCGAAAAAAAAACAATGAAGTACAACATCAAATCATATTAGAGATTACGCCATCTGTTGAAGAACTCTTAGACCTCAATCGATTTAAAATATGGATAGATGCCAATAAAACTATTCTATTAGGATATCGTAACAAATTACATAAGTTGGATAGAAGTGATCCGAGATGGATTCAATTCAATAATCATCCGCTCACTCAATTTACAACTAGCGATTTAACGATACTAACATCTTTACTCCGTGATACAAACAACTCACTCCTGCAAAAATTCAAATCCATTACATCAACAACAATGGCGAGAGAAATTCAATGCAATTTAGAAGAGTTAGCGGTATTAAGAGACGCTCTAAATCAAGCAGGATTAACAGAATTAAAAAACAAACTAAACAGTAAATACAGATTAATTGAAATTTATGATAATCTAACCGAACGTGAAACCGAAGCATTTAGCGCCTGGTTTCGATTATGGTTTCTACAAAAAATTATTACTGAAGAAAATCCAATACTTGTTACCTTTGATTTAACTACCGCTCAAAGAGCAATTATTACTGATAAGGAACGAATCGCGCATCATTTACTAGTACTTCGACAACTAATAGAAAAGATACAACAAGAATATACCACTCTTTATTCAATATACCATAACATTCATACCAGACATCAGCAAAGCATTCACAAATCAAAAACTTATAAAATGTTATCGCGGAATAATAAATTTCTACCTGAAAATCTTTATCTTTATTACATTAAAAAAATTGATATCCTAACAGATGAATATTTTAAAAAATGTCATAAATGGCAAAAAGACTCAAATAAGAATCGCTCTAAAAAAAGAAAGCAAGCGAATGAAATACTCGCGAGTCAAGATTTCACCACAACAACATACCAAGCTGTCGTTGCTAAAAGATTAAGAAAACAATTTAACGATAAAAGAAGTGCATGTAAACGTAATAATGCCAGAAAACGCATAAAGAAAATGCAACAACAACTTCAAATCAGTGATGCTAATTTAGGTAAACGCGCTCACTTATTACTAAATTCTCATCCTGCAATTATTTCTAAACGTAAAAAAACTTGCTCGCAAACTATTTTTCTACCCGTTGAACCTGAGAATAGACGTAAAGTATATAAAGATATCATGGGTGAAGAATTACCAGAATATGATGAAACAAATGCTCGATTATCACCAGAAGAACAAGAAAATCACATTGCAATTAAATTTCGCCAGTGGAATGAGTATTTAGAATCAACGTATAAATCACTCAGCAATACATCTTGGTTATTTGATTTAAATGAGGAACAAGACTTACTAACATTACAGTCTGAAATTCAGCGAATTTATAATTCATCGCAATCAAGTGACAAATCAATAAGACTAGTACAATCTGAATTAATATTACATTCGCCTACCACACAACGTGAAAATGATTTTCGTCAAAAATTCTACACAAGATGTTTACCTTTTATTGTTAGAATACCCAGCATGGGACTTAATCAATTTGGTGTTTTTGCGAGTACAACATATCAAGCTGGAGAAATAATAATGCCTTATTTAGGCCAACACGTCTCAGCTCATGAAAAATTATCTGAACAAGAAATTGCTTATACCGCACAGTTAGATAATACCCAGAGAATCAGTGCCTTTTATTTAAGAGGACTCGGTAGTTTCATCAATTCAATTCCGCCAGCGAGTCAAACAGAAAACGATATCGATAATTACAATGCAGCTTATGAAATGGTTGAAGGTCAATTTGTGATTAAAGCATTAAGACCCATTTTGCCAGGTGAAGCAATCAATGTCGATTATCGAAGATCCAAATCATTAAACCCCCACCATTTAGAAAAAAACACATCTGATATACAAGCAGAAAGAAATCTATTCGTGATCTTATACCGCTATGGTTTATATCATGGCTATACACGCTATAAAAACTCACATGAAATCCAATCTGCATTTTTAGCAACAAGTCATCCAATTCAATTTGTTAAAACTTATATACAAGCTGTGAGAGACTGGGCAATTTCACAACAGGACCAAAGTGATAGTGACGAGAATACGAATGAATCCTGTCCAGAATTAGGATCAGAAGAAAATAGTCAAAGTGATGATGAAAACTTAAACAAAATATTAAAATCTGAAAATAATCATGCTGAAGCTGATAGACAAATTCATTTAAGTTTAAGTTCAACACATGACATGTCAAAGCGTCTTGCTAAAAGAAAACCTGATGAAAATATAACTCAAGCCACTGTGACAAAAAACAATGTTGTATATCCCTCCCCTTTTACAGCAAGAGTAAAAAAAATACCTCGTATTTCGCCAGATGATTTATTCCAACCTTTATTAGGGTGTATTAATTGTTCTATCAATGAAATAATCGAAAAATTATGGGATCACCATACTTATTTAGCAAAAATGATAAAAACAAATCGACAACATGTAGTTTTACGTAGAAGTCATGTGGATGTTTTACAAAAATTTCTTAACCAGACAAATATTGCATACTTAGATTCATGCTATACCTTTGCTAAATTAACATCAGCGCAATTTAAACGATTACAAGAATTTCTGAAGATTAATCTACCATTACACCCGAGATTAAATAAAACATTTAATTGTGTTCTAAACTTTAGTAATAATTCATATACGCACCAACGTTTTAGTCATGCAGAAGTAAAGCTTCTTCAAGATTTCCTTACACAAAACAATGAAACAGAATTAAGTTCATTACTTCTTCATAGTTTAAATTGGAATAATAAAGTAGATAAAAACGTCGATATTCAGCCCATACGATTAACATTTTGAATAAAGATTTCTATCATAAAATTAATAGTAGGTAACATTATGCCACCAATTCAGAAAAAAAGAAAAAAAAGTCCCGAGTCTTCAAGGTTTTTTCAATCGCCCCCTGACGAAAGACAAAACATATCAGAAAATAACTCTATCTTAATTAAACCACCTTTTTTATCATTAGAAAATTTTTATATAAAAGAAGATCCTATCACGGGTCATATAGAATTATTAGTGTTTTATAATAATGATGTAAATGATAGAAATCGTTTAGCTGCATTTGTAAATAGAAGAGAAGACGAGACTCATGATAACTTTAGTTATAATATCGTGTTAGATAATACGAACAAATATATAATATTAGTTCATCCCGCAAGAGCAGAAGGTTATAGACAAGATTTTCATCGTTATCAAGAAAAATATCAACACAATAAAACACAATTTTGTTTGAACCCAGAAATGTATTTTAGTTTATTTACTGTAAACGCAATGGATAAAAATCAATTAGCAATTGCACTCCCCCAAAATTTACCTAGAGAAAATGAGTATGATAAAGTCTACGACGATGATGACATATGGGTTCAATTTATAGGCGATGATAAAATCTATGATCCTTCGATTCCTAATCAAGGATGCAGTGTTTGTTTTATTCGTCGTTTACCTGAAAATAATCGCGAATGTCATCCCCAACGAGTGAGTAATATCCGAAATCATAATAGTTCGTTTTCTGTTTTAAAACCAATCACGTCAGGTAGTGAATTAGTTTTACAAACAGCTAAAAAATATCGCGACCCTAGTTTTGATCTTCCATTCCAACAATATGACTCACTAATTTTAATTTTACCTGAAATTAAAAATTTACTTCTTTATAAAATTTATACTTTGGCATTAGTAAGACATGATTCTATGGATTTAATGACCTCGTTTAATTACATTTTATTTGAGGGGATTGGTCCCATTGCAGAAAATTGTGAAGCGACAGAGGAAAGTATTTTAGCTTATTTAGAACAACTCAAAAAATTAACGATAATTTATAATCTCCTTATTGATATAAAAATAATCGCAGAATATGAACTACTTGATAAGGATGATTCACAAGAGCATATTTTGCAAACTCAACGTTTATTTGAAGTTGTATTAAAAAAACATGCTGAGTTTTCACAAATTGATCCGCCAATGTTTCTTTTATATAGCACCGCTTTGAAACTGTCACATTTGCCCTATCTACCAAAAGCAACACAAATTAGCCAAGCACTCCGTCATTTTAATCAATGGGATATTCATTTATTAAAACTTGAGATTGAGAAATTCCATCTTGATTCACCAGTAGATATAGAGGAAATAAAAAGCGAGTTAACCTTTCTAAAAAATTTACTTTACAACGATGAATTCAGTCATTGTATAACAAAATTATTTTTTACCAACGAACAAATTGAATTACTTAAAATGCTATTGCGTGAGAGACCTGCAGTGATGGAAAAAATTATCACTGCAACATTTGAACATTCTATGTTTGATTTTTTTCTTTTAATAAAACCATATTATAGTTCGAACGAATCAATGACATTACATCAGCATAGACTGCAAATAATGTTATCTCCAGAAATTCAAGCTAAATTTGAGGATAATCAGTCATCTAATCCAAATCAATCGATAAGAAAAGAAAAATCCATGAGACTCGGATGCTAAAATAATATGTCATAATAAATTCCCCAAGGTTTGTCTTGGGGAATTTATATTCACTTTACCTAAACGACTATTTATTCATTTCGGGAATTTTCGCCACTAATCGCATAGACGTGGTTAACTCTTCCATTTGTAACCAAGGCCGTAACCAAGCCACAGCTTGATAACTTCCAGGTTTACCGGCGATTTCTTTTACTTCTATTTTGGCATCGGCTAAAGGATATTTAGCTTTTAATTCTTGCTTGGTTTGGGCATTCGCATTGACGTAATTTAAAATCCAGCGATTCAACCAATCCTCACAATCTTTGGCTTCCATAAATGATCCAATTTTATCGCGCGCCATTACTTTTAAGAAATGTGCGAAACGCGATGTTGCCATGATATAGGGTAATCTTGCTGAAATTGACGCATTTGCTGTAGCTTCTGGCCGATCATATTTTTTTGCCTTTTGTGTTGATTGCGCACCAAAAAAAACTGCGTAATCAGTATTTTTATAATGGCAAATCGGTAAAAAACCTAATTTAGATAATTCAGCTTCACGTCTATCGGTAATACCAATTTCACTTGGACATTGCGCATCAATATCACCATCATCACTGGTAAAAATATACATGGGTAAATCAGCAACTTTACCCCCCCCTTCAGCACCACGAATTGCCGTCGCCCATCCATGTTTTGACATCGCTTCAGTAATTTTGCTACTTAATAAATAAGCTGCATTCATCCAACAATAATGTTCATGAACTAAGGGTAAAGGATTATTCTGAATGTCTTTTGGCGCTTCTTCATAAGCAAAATCTTCAACAGGTAACGTCATTTCACCATAAGGTAAACGCGCTAATACTCGTGGCATGGTTAACGTAACAAATCTTGAATCATCAGTTTCACGAAAACTTCGCCATTTTGTAAATTCAACTGAATCAAAGATTTTTTCTAAATCGCGAGGATTGGCTAAATCAGTCCAGCGATCAAAACCCATCATTTTAGCACTCGCTGCACTAATAAAGGGACAAAAAGAAGCTGCAGCGACATTCGAAATATTGCGTAACATGTCGATGTCTTCTGGATGATTATTAAATTCATAATCACCCACCAATAAGCCATAAGGTTCACCCCCTGGCATGCCAAATTCATTTTCATAGATCTTTTTAAATAATTCGCTTTGATCGAATTCAACCGCACGATCAAGATCTTTAAATAATTCTCGTTTACTAACAGATAAAAATTTTATCCGCATACTGTTACTGGTTTCAGTATTATAAACTAAATGATTTAAGCCTCGCCATGAACCTTCAAGTTGGCTAAATTTTTCATGATGCAGAATTTGATTTAATTGTTGTGTAATCGTTTCATCGATTTTAGCAATCGCACTTTTGACACTTTTAACTAAACTTTTTTGCCAACGTATGGTGCCGTCTAATGCATTTTCAGTTAATGCTTTTAAAAGTGAGCGTGCGTGATCGGGTTCTGTTTGTTTCGTTGCGGCAATTGCTTGCTCTAATAAATTTCCTTCAACATTTACCGCTGCACTTGTTTGTGGTCTAACAACAGTGTCATTCATGTTATTTCTCTCCTTTATCTTTAATACCCAGCGCCATCGCTAATTCATTTAAGTCATCAGGATTTTGTAGAGCTTTTTCTAATATTGCTTCGAGTTGTGTCGACCGATCTGATTTAGTTAATAAGTCACGTAATTGATTGCGAATGGTGAGTAATTCACGTAATGCAGGAACTTGTTTCACTACTTGAGTCGGTTCAAAATCTTCTAATGAGTTAAATTCAAGATTAACACTTAATTCTTCACTTTGATCATTTAAAGTATTATCAACTCGTAAGTTGAGTTTTGGTCCAACACTTTTCATGACATCATTAATATTATCACGATCAATTTTAGTGAATTTCCGTTCTTTTAATGGTTTTTGATCTTGTGCCGCATCACCGGCAAAATCGCCTAATACCCCGACAACAAAAGGCAATTCTTTTTCTTCTACGCCATCCTCTGTTTCGACTTCATATTTAATATGAACTCTGGGCTTACGTACTCTTTCCAATTTATCATTGATACTTGACATGTTATGCCTCCTGTTTTGTTAAAAAGTCAACGCCAATTTGGCTGGTTAAATCACAACGTGTTTTTTCATCAGCAATTAATTCTGCTAATAGATCAGGCAAACTTAAACTTGCCCAGCGAATTGCACGTTTTAATATAAAAGGAATGGGTGATTGTGGTTCTTGTGAAGTGAAAAATGCAGCAGCACTTGCCATCATTTTTAATGCTTCATCACGTGTTTGAATCGATGTAGATTGAACCACGATATTTGGTGTTATCTCGGTTTGTGGTATTTCTTCTGGGATAGTTGCTTCGATTATTTGTTCAGGTGAAATATCATTCATGGTCGCTTTTAAAAAACCAAGATGATCCTTTAAGTTGATTAATGCAGATTGTATCGTTGATGAAGGTGGCGCATTATGCCCACATTTTTCATTTAATAAATCTGTTAATTGTTTAAAGGTGGTCAAACAAGCGGATAAATCCGTATTTAATTGTTGATAGAATTTTACGCCAGATTCTATTCCTGCTTGCACAATCTCTTTTACATCAACATAATTTTCATCATCAACTTGTGCTTTACCTGATAAAGCATATTGATATTGCCATAAACGAAAAACAGTTGATTTAGAACCATCAGTAATTGCAATATTGGTGATGGGTTGAATTAATGTCCCATCAACATTTTCACCATTTAAACTCACGAGTGGTGCAATTTTTTCTTCAACATCATTTTCATCATACGGATATAATTGTTCCCAATATTTTGCACTCAAATCATGAATCACTTGAAAACCTTGCGTTAAACCATGCAAGCCATCTAAACGTAATAGACTTTCTGTTAAATATGCGGCGATTTCTAAATCTTTTGTTTCCTCTTGTAGTAAACGTGTCGCTAACTCTAGTACTGTTTGCCACTCTGTTAACGCATCTTGTTCACTGGCTTCTTCATTTAATTGCCGCTCAATAGTACGTGCTTGATTGCGCGCATCTTTTAATTGATGATACAAAGAATCAAATGCATCATCATCTCTGAGATTTCGTCCACAAGGATTGTCGCCCTTAATTTTTTTTGTGATCGTTTGGAGGTTAATCATATTGATATCCTTTTAAGGTGCAATTTTTGTTGGCACATTAAAGCCAAGTAAATTATTTAATTTGAAAATATCAATATCACCCGCGCCAGAGATTAAGAAGCTTGCATGATAATGACCTAAATCAAGTGCAAAAATATAATGACCAGGCGTACTCGTTGCATGGAAATTACCTTGATTAAATAATTTAAATAATGACCATGGACCATTTGCGGCGAGCGTATAGTGTTGGCCATCAAAATTTGTGATCACGGTTGACGCATGTTCATCACTTGCAGTCATTGGCCAGTGCAGTAAAATATTATTTTGTGGTCCATGACTATAGTGAATTTCGCGATCGCCAATCGAGAAATTGATACTGCTAGCATTACTATCTAAGGTATGAGGTTTTATACTAAATGATAGTTTTGCATGATCGCCACCTTCAGGAAAATAATGTTGCTGAATTAAATAAGCTTTTTCAAATAATTTAACAGAAGATTGGGGCAATTCTAAGCTGTGTTCATCAACTTGATATAATGTCCATTGTTTATTTTCAGTATTAATGAATGGTCGCATGTAATGATTAAAATAAGTTTGTATTGTCCCACTCACCGCAAAGAAGTGATTAAAAGCATCAATACTCACTTGTGAATTTGCATTACCTTGCAAAGGAAAACGATTTTTCAAATAATTATTATATTCAGGTAATACTTGATTTTGCCATGCGGCATTAATTTGACGATGCGCCCCCATTGCGAGCACTTGCCAAGCATTATTAGCAATACTCAATAACCAGCGTCTTGCAGGTTGTGGTGCATTCAAAGCTTGTTCTGATAAAGTTGATATCGGATTCGGTTTTCCAGACATCAATGCTTTTGCCGCATTGAATGATGCCAAATCCGGATCCGCTGATTTTTCAATTTTATCAAGATACGTTTTAATATCAGTTAAAAGTTTAACAGTTTGAGTCCAATTAAATGATTTGCTAGTTTCATTAGAATACGCATTTAATGCTGTAAAGTCTGAATTGACGGTGATTTTTCCTTGTGACACGGTCGATGTATTATCATAAACAATATTCAACAATGCCGGTAAAGGTGATTGACTACCTGTTAATAAATTAAGTTTATCAATCGCATCACTTAAACTATTAAAAGGTGAAACATCTATATTATCTAATGCTTTTTGCCAATGCTGAACATATTCATGATGATAACGAATATGTAATAGTTTTGAAATTTGCAATGCATCAGTCGGCGCATCTTGATCGGTTGATAAACCAATATCTTTATTATCTTCTGCCACCTCACGTGATATCGGGCCATATTGATTTAGGAAAATTTCATTAAATCCCCGTTTTGTATATAAGCCTGGCACATAAGCTTTTTCATAACTAGCATTAAATATTTTAGAAAAATTACCCCCAACATGTGAAGGTAAATAAATAGCAGGACTTGCAATCACCCCTGCTCTTAAAATTAATAAACCATAAGCACGACGTGAAGGAATAATCGCTTCAAGTTTGGCGCGAATACGATTAATTAAATCTCTATCAACCGGCAATTTCGCAATAGGTTGCTGTAGAGCTAGATTTAAATATTGAGTTAAAAGACTACGTTCTTGTGGCTGTTTGAGATAATGCCATTTCCACATATATTCCATTGGTGGTTTAATCGCATTTTGTGTGGTTTTACTGTTAGCATCAAACGCCAAATAACCTTTTAATGTCGCATATAATAAATCAGGATCACCAATATTATTGTCGAGTCGATTTTCAATTAATGCTGCAACTCTGGGCATATACATATTTTGTAAAAAACGATTTCTCGCATCATTAATGGTATTTTTTATTGAACCACTTTCATAAAGTAAATGCATGCTCCAGTGTGATTGTGAAGTATATAAATCATGAGCGTGTTGCAATGGAGAAAGCAACGGCAAAATTGTTGTGATTGATGAGGACGTATCAGTAATATGATCAGCTTCTTGTTGATATTCAGTCAAATCTTGATTAATTTGTTTTATATTCGCTAAATTATATTGATACCCCGAATACATGCCAGTCGTCGCCAACACGACAGCAGCAGGCAGTAAAACACGGGAAGTATGATAGAAAAATAATCGCATGCGTTTTGATTTTTCGCTATCACCTAAAAAGGATGCTTCACTTAAGATGACTTCAAAAAACAAACGACGTAAAAAATAACATTCACTTTCACGCTGAGGTCGTTGCACCGCGGGTGGTACAAGTTGAAATTTCTTAGACATCGCATGAAATAGAAAATCATGAGGTTCACCCACTTGTGTGCCACTGGTAAAATACACACCTCTAAATTGCAACGCATTGGGATAACGTGTAGCACCAAATAATTCAACAATAAAGTTTTCAATCGGTTTACGAAACAGTTGCATTTGCTGTGGAAAGGCATGAATCAATTCACGGCCACGAGGATTGCGTTCGGTATCTAAGGCCCAAAGCACACGCTTACGTAATTGGGTAATCAAGGCGTGATATTCTGTGGTGAAAAATTTACGCACGGATACCAATTCCGATGATTCATTTAATGGAATCGTCATCCCCCAAACTTGGCTTAACTCTTCTTTTGATAAATCATTAAAGAATTCTAAAAAGCCCTCGACCTGATCACATTTTGAAAAAATACTATAAACAGGCACCTGACATTTAAATTGATCATGCAAATCGCGGATATATTTGCAAATATCTTGAATAAACTCTTGTCGTTGCTGATTACTTAAAATTAGTAACTCAGGTAAGGATAAAGTTAATATAATCCCGTTTAATGGTTTACGTTTACGTTCGCGTTTTAACAGTTTTAATAACTTTTTCCAATTTGATATATCACTATCATGATCATAACTCATGGCATCAATTAATACCGCTTGTTCTGAAAACCACCAATCGAAATCGGGAAATTGTTGGATATAATATTGTGCTTCATGGCCAAAATGTTCAGGCTTTGCAAAATACAAACCCGAATTTGCTATAAACGTTTTTTTACCTGATTGTGAGTGACCTAACACTAAATACCAAGGTAATTTTTTAAGCCGCCTTTTTTTACGAGAATTTTGTAGGCGAAATTTAGTTTGTGATAATTTATTTTTACTATAATTTGTTGTGCGATGAAAAAATTGTCTACAAGCTTGACCTAGCGTTTGAAATTGTGTTTTGATCACAGCCCAAGTTTGTGTGCCATTCATTTGTAATTGATTAATAAACCAACGTAACAACCAAACAAAACCAAACAATCCTATCATCGAAAATCGCGCGCCATAACTATTAAAAATATGCGAACCACCAATACTAAGATGTGGTAACACAAACCAAATTAATAAAAATACCAGCAGCGCAACGATGATATTTCCTTTTACGGGACTATTCTTGATAAAATCAAACGCATTCATGTTAGTTATCCTCAGCAATTCGACGAATAATAGGACGATGCACCACTTGGCTAAACGTAGTCACTGGTGAAACTTGAGCAATTTTATTTAAATTACTCACAATGCCATCAGCATGATGATGTAATTTAATGTTAAAAATTAAAGCGAAAATTGCAATAATAATAAAAGATGTCACTGCCCAACGTTTTAGTTTTTTTAATTTATTTCGTTTATCGTGAAATGGTTTGGCATCTTTCCATGCCCGTGATAATAATTTGTCAGGCTTGGTTCTTGCATGACGAATCCGATAAAAAATTCGATTACGCACTTCTTCACGAATCGCAATATTTTTATCAAAAAATTTTCCTTCAAATCCTAAACTCAATAATAAATAACAAAATTCTAAAAAATCGATATTCTTACGTGATTCTTTAGCCATTTCTTCTAAGATAATATAAAACCGTTCACCACCCCACGTTTCGCGATGAAAAATGCTTAATAAACTTTGCTCAACCCAAACACTACCTGCCCCCCAAGTTTGGTTTAAAACAGCTTCATCGATTGCAGTACAAATACAATAGCGTGCAGCGACAATAATGCGAATAGGATAATTCGCTTGATGTAATTTTTTTTCAAAATTTTTAATTTCTTCGATTAATTGTGAACGTAATTTTCCAACATTCTTGTGTTCAACTGTGTGTTTAATATGTGTCATTAATGACAATAATGGCGTGGCAAACGTCACCAACCGATTATTGTTAGAGACCATATTCGCTACCGCAGGTTCTCTAGTTGAGTCATAAGGAGATGATTGAAATTGTTGTGCTTCACTATACATGATAATTATCCTTTAATTGCCCACAACTCTAATTTAAGCCCTGGGAATTGACTACTTACTTGAAATGCAATGCCACCTGAACGCTGCAGTTCCTGCCATAACGCATTTTTTTTATCGAGTGAGAAATAAGTGAAATTGGCGTGATAAGGAATTTGTCTTGGTGCTACCGCTAAGATATTTAGACCAATACCCGGTAATGCTCTTGACACTAACGTTCTAATTTGTTCAACCGGTGCGACTTTAATTTGTAATGGTAATTGTTGTCGCAAATTATCGCCTGGGATATCAGCATAAGCCGCTAAAATAAATTGACAATGATTTAATAAATTCTTATCGTGAATTTTACCAACCCACACACCCAACTGTCTTGCTTCAAGCGAAATCGCTGTGGCATTTTGTTCTAACACCATACTTAACGCATGTCTAAGATTTAAAATAATCGGTCTAAAACTATGATATAAATCATCATGCTGATAAATCGGTGGTTCCACAGCACGGCGTTTATCACTTGTAAAGGTCGCCATTTCACCCATTAATTGAATTAAAATTTGAAATAATTTTTCAGGATGTAATGGTCTTTTTTGTTTGAGATAATGAAAAAGCGGCTCATATTTATTAACAAGTTGCAATAACATGAAATCCACTATTTCTGCCGTGCCAGCTTGCTCAGTATCAGTTAAACGCCCGGCTAACATCGCCGCACGATGATTTAACAAACCATGCACTTCTTGAATAAAATGATTTAAACCACTCGCGCAATGCGCATCTAAATAAGAAGTGACAAACGCTTTATCACAAACCACATGATGATCACTACGACATTCTTGAATTTTCGCGATTGGCAAATACGTATATTGACTTAAATCATCATGTTCACTCAATAAACGACAAGCGAGCTCCCCCACTTGAATGCTAGTATTTTCTCGAGAACCCGCACAATTATCTAAGACATCAATATCTTTAACATGATAACGAACAGGATCATGATATTCTTTGGTTGCAATTTCACAAATTCCATTTTGTTTAACTGGAATAGCTAAATAAACAATAATATATTGCGTACCATCAGCAATCGATAATGGAATAGGTGGCTCACCTTGTGCGGGAATATTAAAAGGTGTTCCATCTGGAAAAATACCCGCACAAGATTTAATGCCAATTTTACCTAAACTAAATAATTCTTCATCCAGAATTAACTCAGTAAAACCCCACATATTATTATCAACAGCACGATGATGTTGTTGTAATAAATATTCGATGTAACGATCATGTTGCTGGAAATGTTGTGGCTGTAAAAACATCCCTTCAAACCAAGCAACTTTGTTTTCGATACTCATATTAATTACCTTTCGGTGCTGTTAAATAAGCGACAACACCTTGTGATTCAAGGTTAATGTTGACATTGGCTTGGGACGTGGGATTTACTTTAATGACTTTGTGCCAATTTGCACTTTGGATATCACGATAAGCTGCAACAATGCCTAAATATTGGGTGTTTTCATCGATGTGTTGTTCAATCGTACGCGATGATCCAGGACGCATTTCTAAAGTATTTTTATCGACTAAATCATTGCCCAATACGCGTGAAGCATTGTCACTTAATTCAGCATAAGACGCTTGTTTAAAATTATAAGGTGATTTAAGTTGATATAATGTCACCACCACCGGTGATGCCTTACCATTAATATCGGGATTTAAATAATTCGCCGTGTGTAAATTCACCATGGCTAAACCCGGATGAGTAGTAGTATGAGCGCAAGCCGTTAATAATGCGGCCATGCTTAAAGTAGTCATTGTTTTAAAAAATTTACGTTGCATTGTATTCTCCATGTTAACTAAAAATTTTACGAGTAAACGATTTAAATCTTGTGACGAAACCTGTTTGACTTGCCGATGGTGATGCAGGTGAATATGATAAATCGGGTAAAACAGATTGATTGACATGTGCAAGTTGTAATGGTGAAGCTTGTTCCAATAACGGGAAGTCTTCTTCTTGCTCTAAAAATTCATCTAACATGTCATAAGGTGATTGTTCTTGAAAAGTACTGGACTTTATAGGCTTATCAGAATCAGTGATCATCGTTTGCCGATTTGAAATACCCAAATCATTTAAAATATTTCCCTGCGACATATCTTGTGGTGGTCGAGATTGATCTCTTGATACAAGATTGGCATGAGTCGAAATAGGTTGATAATTATAATCAGAATTTATAGCCAAAGGATCGATAGCGTGAGGCACAATATCTTCATAATTCGAATTCAAACCTAACTGTTGATTATAATGATCGAGATGATCGGTTGCCGTTGGTAATAAAGCACTCACTTGATTTGATGCTTGAGGTGAATAACCCGGCGTTAAAAAATTTAAAGGATCATCCACACGCTGATCAAAATTCATAACATTACTATGAAAGGGATCAGCGACTTTATGATGAGGTAAGGCTTCTGGTGTTATATCGGTTGCCCAAATATCATCATAAATATCTATTTGCGAAGTTGTTACCGAGTCGACATTCGGATCAGGATTAACAACAATTTGTTGTTTCACTAATTTCACCAAAAACGTCACATCCGCTACACAAAGACGATCTTCATCAGCTAAAATAATGTTGCCATTTTCAGTCATTAATAAAAAATGATTTAACTCCTTTTTGATATTTATTTGTAAAACTTTATAAAAATTGCCACGACTACTTTCATGATTATCAGTTTTAATCGGTGTAGCAATATCTAAACCATCGGCAGTTAACAAATGTTGATTATCATTCTCTAACCAATCATCTTCAGATTGATTGAATGCTTCTCCATTAGTCGTTAATGGCACTAATTGTAATGTGAATTCTACGTGATTCATCGTAACTATTTACTTGTGTCGATTGTGAATCATCATGCTCGCATTGCATTTTGACATTACAAATGAATATTAATACCAAACATCCATTTGATAATGCGTAACATGACCCCCGTATATCATGTTAAAACATTATTAATAATGCGTTAACGTATCGTAACATATCACCTAAAAACATGACTGTCTATTCTTTTTTGCAATTATATTAAATTTAATTGGATAATATAAGTAATATTATTAATTATTATGTTTTTATAGAAATTTATCTTGACATTTATTATGCGCTTGAGAATAATAAACATCGCTATTTTCGCACTTTAGCATAATTTGTTTAAACATTATTGGGGAAGGATAATCTTTGTATTTCTAACTCAATTCATCTAAATGGGAGACAACTCATGATTTACATGAAAGTCGATGGCATGCAAGGCAATGTGACAGCTCGCGGCCACGAAAATTGGATTCAACTCGAATCACTTGAATTTTCTGCAAAACGAAAACTCAATACTCAACCAGGTCGCATTGCGGATCGTGAAGGTTCACGTCCTGCCGTGAGTGAATTCATTATCACAAAACGCATGGATAAAACTTCACCGTTGATTTTTAATGAAGCCGTTGTGGGCACTGCAAAATCACAAGTGTTAATTGATTTAAACACAACGAATAATTCTTTAACACCTTACATGCAATATACCTTGTATAATGTCATCGTAAGTGGCTATCACATTATTAATGCTAATGAAGAAACAAAACCAGGCGCAGAAGATCATTTTAAACATCATCCTCTCGAAAGAATCACTTTGAATTTTGATAAAATCGAAATGAAATACACACCATTCGATCAAAACCATAAACCACAAAGTCCAATTCCTTCAGGTTATGATTTAAAAGAAGCTGTCTCGACTTAATTTGTCGGCAATAGGTAGCGAAAAATTATTTTTATTTTTTCGTTACCTACTTTCTTCTTAAAATTTACTAAATTAAAAATACTCACCATAAAAGGCTGAGTTAAAAAATATACTATCTCAATTTAATTACTAGACAATTTCGCTATTTTTCACACAAGCAATTCTTTTACACTCAAGATTCGAATAATAAACCAAAAGAGTATTAACCATGAAAGCAAGCAAAAAACCCACTCATGTTAGACAAGTCGCATTAAAAGGGAATCAATATGGTTTTGTCGAATCCGCTTTTTACAAAGAAAACAGGATTTTGACGCTATAAAGCCGATAGAACTTTCGAAAACGGGGGCAGAATGCTATAATAAAAACATGATGAAACTGAAGACATCAATACTAAGCGCTTTTGCCGCGGCCGTCATAGT
>CAYGUK010000089.1:4098-16583 GCA_964352985.1 uncultured Legionellales bacterium | reverse complement strand
CATCTATATGTAAATGCAACGAATTTGCTAGTTTGTCCTACAAACTTCTAGCAAAAATGGTGCCGAAGGCCGGACTCGAACCGGCACGGCTTTCGCCACTGCCCCCTCAAGACAGCGTGTCTACCAATTCCACCACTTCGGCTTAATCAAACATCATTAACTATTTTTTTTCCGTGTCAGTTGTTGTTGGCACAGTTGTTTTTTGTGTGGTTGTTTCAGACTTCTGAATCGTTTTAGTATCTACTTTTTTAGTCACTAGATCATTTGCAGGTACTGTTTGTGAATTAACAGGTTCACCAAGAAATGTTTTCTGAGTATGTTGATGAGCAGCTAAATATCCCAAAATTAAGCTTGTTGCAAAAAATGCTGCAGCCAAACCACCAGTTAGTTTCATCAAAAAACCACCTGAACCTTGACTACCAAAAATCGTTTGTGAAGCACCACTACCAAATGCAGCGCCAATATCGGCGCCTTTACCATGTTGAAGCAACACTAGCACAATTAAAAAAATTGAGATTATTACATGTATCAGTAAAATTATTTGTTCCATATTATATTCTCGCAGAATGATATATTTTAATAAATTCGTCAGCATCTAGCGATGCGCCGCCGATTAAACCGCCATCAATATCAGGCTCAGCAAATAATTCACGAGCATTATTTGATTTAACGCTTCCCCCATAAATTATTCGCATTAGATCAGCATGACTATGAATACGAGTCCTTAAATATTGGCGAATAGTATAATGCACTTCTTGGGCTTGTTGGGGTGTCGCTGTTTTACCTGTACCAATCGCCCAAACAGGTTCGTAAGCAATAATGCTATTTAAGAATCTTTCCTGGTCTACGCGATTTAACACTTCAGCAATCTGGGAAATAACGATTTCACTCGTTAAGTTTTTTTCTCGTTGTGCTAATGACTCACCCACGCACAAGATTGGAATTAATCCAGCATTGACTGCTGCTTGAAATTTAAGCGCCACGATTTCATCAGACTCACCATAAATGGAACGCCTTTCAGAATGCCCAACTAAGACATAACGGCACCCTACATCTTGGATCATCTTACCGGAAATTTCACCAGTGAATGCGCCTTGGAGATGTTGGCTTATATTTTGCGCACCTAACTCAATCATTGAATGATTTAATAATGAACCAACATATTCTAAATAAATACTCGGTGGTGTAAGAACACATGACGCGGACGTAGACTGAACATCTATTTCATTGGTAATGGATTTCACTAAAGATTTAGCTTCAGATTTAATACCATTCATTTTCCAATTTGCAGCTACAACAGG
This sequence comes from uncultured Legionellales bacterium, assembly GCA_964352985.1. Taxonomy (GTDB): domain Bacteria; phylum Pseudomonadota; class Gammaproteobacteria; order JAHCLG01; family JAHCLG01; genus CAYGUK01. The sequence continues at coordinate 15,282 of CAYGUK010000089.1, read as the reverse complement.
GCGACGCATTTTATACCTATTATGTACACATTTTATACATGTTAATATATTTATCTAAGGGCGTGAAGCTTAACCAAGATAGACAAAAGTTACAAGTTAGCTAACGCAATTTAGCATGTAAATCCAACGAATAACTCACGATTTTACTAAAAAAAAGCAGGAAGCGTATTTTAGAGAATTGATACACCTATTATCTGAGTAAAATTGGTTTATTCATTTTGGATGTTACTAGCCCCTTGGCTTCTAATTTTGGATTACTCACAACTGCCACAGTGTATTTATTTTCCCCTACATTTTCTTGGAAAAACTGACCACATTTTTTGTTCAATGATTATAAAAACGCATTAGTAGATTAATAATTAAACTTGTTTATGGAAAAAATACTTAAATAAAATAAAAAAATAAAAATCCCTCTTGGGTTTTTAATAAACTCGTCTACACTTAAATTAAAGAAAATAATAATCTAGATAGTGGATTAGCTTTATAAATAAAACTAAATTTAATAACTATCTCACAACAAGGATGTTTAATAAAAAAACTATTTTACTTGTAATGTGAGAGGACAAAATGAATCTATTACAAATCACCGAACACCAACTAGCCTCAGCACCAAGCCCGCCGCATGCAAATCGATGGATTGATTCTTGCGGTCACTCACTACCAACGATCTAAAATCGTTGTGTCACCCACGGCCACTCCTCCTGCCCAGGGAGTGGCCGATCTAATTTTAATTCGGTTTATTTTTGCATATATATTTTTTTCTTAGCAACAGGTAATCGCTCTATTGCATAACGTAACATGGTACGTGGTAAGTGTTGGTAACATTCATTTAGATATAGTTCTAAACATGTTTGATCACGCTTGCCAATTTCACGCAACATCCAACCTACGGCTTTATGAATTAAATCTTCATCATCATGTTGTAACATTTTAGCAATCTTAAGCGCCGGTTGAAAAACATCATGACGAATATGATAAAAAGTTGCCAACATTGCTACACGTCGTTGCCAAAGATTTTGACTACGAGCAAACTTCACTAGGATATTAATGTTTTTATCAAATAAATACGCACCAACAATATGAGGTGTTGTCGTATCAATTAAATCCCAGTTATTAATATATCGTAAATTTTGCAAATAAAATTCATAAATTTGTTTTTTAGTTTGTTGATCTTTAGTTGATTGAAATTGCTTAACAAGAATAAAAACTGCGGCTAGTCGCTCTTCATGAAACTCTGAAGTCAGTAAAATTTGAATTTCAGTAAGTGGTAAATCATAAAATGGTTTAATTAATTGTCGTGTTATTGGCACTCGTATTCCTAAAAATTTATCTCCTTCAGCATATTCACCTGGACCTGTTTTAAAAAAACGTCCAGCATGTTTTGCTTGATCTAAATTACGATTTGCTCGTAAATTTTTTTGTAATTTTTTTGCGGTGATAATTTCATTCTTGGTGATCACGGACTACACCGGCTAGTTGTTCGGCATAATTTGACACCATGGATTCATCATCAGCCTCAACCATGACACGAACAACTGGCTCAGTACCTGAAGGGCGCAATAATACACGACCATGTCCATTTAATTTTGTTTCCACTTCATGAACTGCTTGTATAATCGATTTTTCTTGAGTTAATTTGAAAGGATTATTTACTGGTACATTAATCATGGTTTGTGGAAATTTAATCATTCCAGCTTTTAATTCATGCAAACTACGTCCAGTATGACGCACAGCACTTAAGATTTTTAGTGCCGAAACAATTCCATCACCTGTGGTCGTTGCATCACGACAAATAATATGACCTGAAGATTCACCACCTAACATCCAACCTGTTCTGATCAATTCAGCAGAAACATAACGGTCACCGACTTGCGTTCTAATAAAATCGATACCATGTTTTTCTAGGGCTTTTTCTAATCCCATGTTAGACATCAATGTGCCCACAACACCACCCTGAAAACGATTAGTTTCTAAATAACGTTTGGCAATAATATAAATTGCTTCATCACCATCAACGACTTCGCCCATGTGATCGACTAAAATTAATCGGTCACCATCACCATCAAGGGCGATACCTAATTCTGCTTTTTCTGCAATAACAATTGCTCGTAAAATTTCGGGACGCGTTGATCCACAATTATCATTTATATTGATGCCATCTGGATTGACGCCTAATTCTACAACTTCGGCACCGAGTTCACGAAACACAGCTGGTGCAATACTGTAAGTTGCGCCATTTGCACAATCAACCACGATTTTCATGCCATCAAATGAAAGATTATCTGCGACACGACTTTTACAAAATTCAATATAACGCGCAGCGGCATCATCTACTCGATACGCTTTACCCAATAAAGATGATTCCACGACTTTCATGGGCTTTGTTAAATAAGATTCTATTTCATCTTCCAAATCATCATCAAGTTTTGTACCTTGTGAATTAAAAAACTTCAGACCATTATCTTCGTATAAATTGTGAGATGCGCTAATAACAATACCGGCTTGAGCTCTAAGGCTTCGCGTTAAATGAGCAATAGCAGGCGTCGGCATTGGCCCTAATAAATAAATATCAACACCGGCTGCAGAGAGGCCTGATTCCATCGCAGATTCCAACATATATCCTGAAATACGAGTATCTTTACCAATGAGTGCTTTACTATCTCCAGCTCTGGCAAGGACTTTTCCAACTGCCCAACCCAGTTTAGTAATAAATTCTGGATTCATGCAATCGCTACCGATGCGGCCTCTAATACCGTCGGTGCCAAAAACTCTGGGCGAATCTGCCATAATTAAATCTCCTCAAATACACTCACTGCCATCGTAATTGCTTGTGCCGTTGCTAAAACATCGTGTGTGCGAATAATACGCCCTTTTCCATTTGCTGCAAGTACTGTCAAAGCAATACTACCATATAAACGCGAATTCACTGGGGCATCAAGCACAAATCCGATCGCAGATTTTCGAGAAACACCTAATAATATGGGGGAATTTAAATCGTTGAACTCATCTAAATGTTTGATAATTGCTAAATTCTGATTGACGCTCTTACCAAAAAAGCCGCCACCAAAACCTGGATCTAAAATGATGTGCTCTGGTTTAATCCCAGCTTCAATACATTGGTTTTTCCTATTCATTAAAAATTGTTTAATTTGCGAAATACCATTACCTTCTAATGGTAACCCTTTTTCGGTTTCTTCTATATTCGTCATGTGCATTAAACAAACTGGCACATCTAACGAAATCGCCATTTCTAAGGCGCCAGGTTTACGTAACGCTCGAACATCATTAATAATCACAGCACCTGCAGAAATGGCAGCTTGCATGACCAAAGGATCGGAAGTATCTATTGAAATCGGTACGTTTAATTCTTTTTTTATCAACTTGATAACAGGGATTACCCGATTTATTTCTAGCTCACTATTGACCCTGAAATCATTTAATTGCGGATTGGTTGGTTCACCCCCAACATCGATAATGGCTGCGCCGTCTTTTATCATTTGTTTTGCAATGGCTAATGCCTCATTGGGATCATCCGTGCGATTATTCGGACAAAATGAATCAGGTGCGGTATTGATAATACCCATTACTATGGGGCGAGCTAAATCAAGGGTATATTCACCACAACGAAAATATAAAGGTGTGTGTTTTTTAAATTGAAATTGGTCGTTATCTTGATACATGCTAATCTCATCAATGTTTTAATAATAAAAAACAAAGACTAAATTATGTAGGTGAAAATTCAAGTGTTATTTTGTCTAATGTTTTAAATTAATAAAAACCAGGTACGACGACAGTCTGATAACTATCACGTTCTTGTTGACTTAAATAAGTAGTCATATCTTCTTCATCAAGTGACACATTAAATCCTAACCAGGTTTGGCAATCTGCTTCTGATAAGGTTTTCTCGTTATCTGACTCAATAACACCAGTACTCGAAAATTTCATTTTTGATAATCTTTTATCTTTTAATCTTTCCCAAAATAAAGGTAACACTTCTCCTAAAGTAATAGGTCGTCTCAATGCTAATAAAAAACCCACCGCCGAATCATGGCATTGACGCAGAACATAGTCTTCTTCATTTTTTGATTTAGCTACAATTTCATCAAATAAAGTTAATGGTCTTAACGTACGCTCAAAACAAGCAGCAGGATGACCACTGATCTTATCCCAGAAAAAATTTAACATGTTTCTTTCTTGGCAACCATAATAATATCTAATTAATTGCAAAATGAGTTCTCTGGCGCGCTTGATTGCAGCAGCGCCAGTATGATCAGAAATATGAAAGCAAATGCTCTCCATATCAAGATTATAGTATACGTTTAAATTATTATAACGCAGATTCCAATTTTGCATTTGATCTACATTTTCTTGCTTGATTAATTCTAAGAAGAGATTTAACGTTAACTTAATATTCTTAGAATTGGTATGATTAGGTGGAACCCACTTTATGATATTTTTAATCGTCTCCCTAGCATTATGAAAAAATTGCATATCATCGAGCTCTGAAAATATTTCGATCTGTGCTAATGGTACTGAGGGTCTTATATATCTAAGTCCAGATTGACTGCCAGGTTGAATAGCAGCATGTAATGACATCCCGACTTCGGATTCAAAACATTTTGTTAAACTCTGCCAGGCAGATGGGTTTTCCTTATTAAAATCTACAGTCACTTTTTTTGCGTGGAAATTTTCAGCTTCTTTAAAACTAATTGTTCGAAAAAATCCTTTTTTTAAATCTTGAATACTTAACTTCTCTAATTGTTTAAAATAAGGTTTGACCCGATTTAAAAATTGTTCTCCATTTATTTTGTTATTATCGAAATCTTTAAGGCATTGTTCAATATTTTGTATGAGAACTGATTTACTTTGGTTAAAGACTGACGATTTAGCAACATTATAATCAAGCACAATTTTCTTTAATGCGTAAAACACAAAAAATGGATAGACTGATTGATTATGATTTCTAGCTCGTAATTGTAATGCTCTCATCTTATTATTTAATACATTAAGTTCATTTTGTTGTTCAACAGAGAAGCGAGTTAATATTTTTAGTTTTGCAAATAGTACTTTTTCAAAATGTTCAACCTCAATAATACGCTCATCCATTAAATAGCCCTGTTGCTGAGCATCGGAAAATTCTAAATGTGCTTTCCAACAACATTCGCGTCTTTCTTTTAAGAATTGTTGTAACTCAAAGTTATCATTTAATATTTCTTGACACGTTGAAAGAATAACTTGTAATTGTGCGGGAAGTTGTTCTAGAGAAGAAGAATCAATAACCTCTTTAAATTTTTGAACCATTAGAATATCATTAGCATTAAACACTCCATTTTTAATTATTCTTTCATCCAGACGAGACCATATTTCATTTAAGAGTTTTAACTTTAAAACTAAGTCTAGATTTAATTTTATCTCATCCAATAATTTACAACCTTCAATTGCATCAAACTCTGGATTTAAAAGAAATTCATTAACTTTTGATTGGAGTAAAGCACTCTTTTTTTGATGAGCCTTTCTTAAAACAGGAATAATAGGAATTAAAGGTTGTGCTTCATCTTTAATTTTGCCAAATTTAACAAGCATTTGATTAAATATTTGCTGCGATGTTGCCCTTTCATCAATTGAAAAAAAAAGTTGTTACTGTTAGTTGACTCATATCTAACGTAATTAATGTAGCGTCTCCAACCTCTGGATTCTCATGAATCTCAAACATATATTGAGCTCTGTCTATTGAACTTATTTGCTGAATAACAGTTTCTTTACTATTTGTCTCGAATTTGACACAGATTTGTTCATCATGATAAGTATTATTAAATCTCGAAATTGCAGCTAATGCAGTGATAATTTCAAGTCGATAGTTTTTTGCTTGCCTATATCGTTTGTTTGGAACTTTAATTATGATTATTGTTCTTGGCATTTAAATTTTTTCCTACCTTGTAGAATTTAAACGCATAATTTTACTGTCTAAGCTATAATCAATAATACCATGATAAAGTGTTAAATTTAATTAGGGATCTATTACCCCAAGAACTTAAGTATAAGTTATGCAAATATTGGGGTATAGATTGAAGACATTTTAGCTTCTAAAGATGTAATAGGTAACCCAATCATATGATTGAGTTACCTATTACATTATTCAGACTCTTCTGCGGGATTTTCAGATTTTTCTTTTTGCTCGACTTTTACTTTATCGTCGCTTTGCATAGAAGGTGATGAATTTTGATCATCATCCCAACCTTCGGGTGGGGATGCAATTTTACCTTCCATTAGTTCTTTAATTTGTTTGTCATCAATCGTTTCATACTTAATTAAAGCTTCAGCCATATTATGAAGTATTTCAATATTTTCAGTGAGAATTCTTTTCGAACGACCATAGTTTCTATCGATTATTGCTCGCACTTCTTTATCGATAGCTTCAGCCGTACTTTCTGAAATATCTTTTGTCTTAGTAACTGAGTGTCCCAGAAAAACTTCACCTTCATCTTCACCGTAAGTGATTGGCCCTAAGGTTTCAGATAAACCCCATTTTGTTACCATATTTCGCGCAATAGAAGTAGCACGTTCAATATCATTTGATGCCCCAGTAGTCACATTCTCGTCACCAAATATAATTGATTCAGCTAAGCGTCCACCGAATAAGGAACTTAATGAACTCTCTAATCGCTCTTTGGTATAGCTGTATCGATCTTCTTCCGGCAAATACATGGTGACACCTAAAGCACGACCACGTGGAATGATAGTCACTTTGTAAACAGGATCATGTGAAGGCACTAGATGACCTACTATCGCATGGCCTGCTTCATGGTATGCAGTTAATTTCTTTTCTTGTTCATTCATCACCATGGATTTACGTTCTGAACCCATCATGATTTTATCTTTCGCTTTTTCAAATTCACCCATGTTGACAACACGTTTATTTGCTCGAGCAGCAAATAAAGCAGCTTCATTAACTAAATTGGCAAGATCAGCCCCAGAAAATCCCGGTGTTCCTCTAGCTAAATTAAGCGCAATGACATCTTCGCCAGTTGGCACTTTACGCATATGAACTTTGAGAATTTGTTCACGACCTTTAATATCTGGCAATGGCACGACGACTTGACGATCAAAACGGCCAGGTCGTAATAAAGCCGGATCCAAAACATCGGGTCTATTGGTTGCGGCCATGACAATGACACCATCATTGCCTTCAAAACCATCCATCTCAACTAAAAGTTGATTGAGTGTTTGTTCCCGCTCATCATGACCACCGCCTAAACCCGCACCACGGTGACGTCCAACAGCATCAATTTCGTCGATGAAAATAATACATGGCGCATGTTTTTTTGCTTGATCAAACATGTCTCTTACTCGAGAAGCACCAACACCAACAAACATTTCAACAAAATCTGAACCAGAGATTGTAAAGAATGGGACTTTCGCTTCACCAGCAACTGCTTTTGCTAATAATGTTTTACCAGTACCTGGCGAACCAACCAATAAAACGCCGCGTGGAATACGCCCCCCCAGATTTTGAAACTTTCCGGGATCCCGTAAAAACTCAACCAGCTCTTCAACTTCTTCTTTTGCTTCTTCGCAACCAGCGACATCAGCAAAGGTGACTTTAACTTGATCTTCACCTAGCAGCCGCGCTTTCGATCGACCAAATGTCATCGCACCTCGACCGCCACTGCCACCTTGAATTTGACGCATATAAAAAACCCACACACCAATTAACACTAGCATGGGGAACCAGTTAATAAAGATGTGCATTAATAAACTGGGTTGTTCGGGTGGTTTACCAACGACTTTAATATTTTTTTGTACGAGTAATTCGTTTAGTAAAACTGGATCGTTTATCGGCATATAAGTAGTAAACGCACTACCATCAGAAGAAATACCTCGAATGATTTTATTCTCGATTAGAACCGATTCAACTTTACCACTATTCACATCATTGATAAATGTTGAGTAAGGTATTTGACTCACATTGCCATGATGTGGACCAAAATTACTGAAAACTGAAATTAAAATAATAGCAATGATTAACCACAGAAATAAATTTTTTAACATGTCATTCAAGGTGCACACCCCTTTTTACGAAAGTTATATTATTAATACTAATCTTATTTTTTATTTTTAGCCACTAGATAAATCTCACGCGATTGGCTTTTTGAACTATCTGGTTTTCGAAATTTAATATTTCCAAAGTACTCTTTCAATGAGTCGGCATATTCGTCGACACCAGATCCCTGAAACAATTTTACAATAAAACTACCGCCAGGTTTTAACTGTTCAACAGCAAAACTACTGGCTAATTCAGCTAAATAAAGTGATTTTGGTTGATCCACACTTTTATTACCACTGATATTCGGCGCCATATCTGAAATAACCACATCAACCAAGTCAGACAACAAAATTGCCGATAATAAATTTAAGGCATTTTTTTCAGTAAAATCTTCATGAATAAAATGAACACCTTTTATTGCTAGCATGTTAAGCCTGTCTAACGCAACGACTTTGCCTTTTTTACCGACTAATTCAGCTGCAACTTGTGACCAACCACCAGGAGCCGCGCCTAAATCGACAACATAGTCGCCTGGTTTAATTAATCGATCAGTTTTTTGTAATTCCAACAGTTTGTACGCAGCTCTAGAGCGATACCCTTTATCTCTTGCTTGTTTTACATAAAAATCGCTTTCATGTTCTTGGAGCCACTGTTTTGAAGATTTTGATTTTGCCATTCTGTCTTTACCATCACCGTGTCATATAAAATTTGCTGTTATCGCTCAAAAGTTAGATTATCAAACAATGAAACGTGCATATTCATTGTATTATATGGGGTTGCAGGATGCAAATATCAAGGGCTTAATTTACACCATGTCACAAAAGTAGATTCACCATTAATCGCATTGTTAGTGTTATGCACAAAAAAATATGTTATGATATTCCTTTAATTTACAATGAAATGATAGATTTATGACATTAACTAACGCGTTAAAAAAACAATTTAAACAATTAGCTCACGATTTAAACCCCATTATCATCACGGGTCAACATGGCATTAGTGAGAATCTTTTAGCTGAAATAGACCGTGCTTTAAATGATCACGAATTGATAAAAATTCGGGTGAATGCTGAAGATAGAATAGAACGAAAAGCACTCGCTGCCGATATTATTAAACAGTCAAAGGCTGAATTAATTCAATCCATCGGACATATCATTGTCGTTTTTCGCCAATCACAACGGAAAATTGAAGCAGGTAAATCCATATTGCAAACGTTAAACTAAGAGAGAATCTATTAAATGAAAACCTTATTATTTATATCAAGTCTATTAATCTCTATTTCTTGCTTTGGATTTAACGTTGCGATTTATAATAATAACGGTGGTGGATTTTCTGTTAATACCAATAACTCTACTAATCCCGCATTCCAAGATTGGGTGCAACAACAACAACAAAACCAACAATTGTATAATCACGAATTACAATTACAAATGCATCAACAGCAATTACAATTACAGCAAGAACAAGCAGAACAACAAAAAAAACAGTTTGAACAACGACAAAATGCCATTAACAAATTACAAAAAACTTGTAATGATAGCGATCTAAATACGGCAGGTTTTGATTTACGCTCACAATGCCAATCCTTAGAGAATAACAAAAACTTTGGTACACCTCTCCCAAATAGCGATTTAGGAATTCAAAAGTAAGACATGCAAAGAATTAAAGTTCATCAAGGTGATATTACAGAATTGCAGGTCGATGCTATTGTTAATGCCGCTAATAATTCTTTGCTTGGTGGTGGTGGCGTTGATGGTGCAATTCATCGTCAGGCAGGTCCAAAGTTACTCACTGAGTGTAAAACACTTAATGGTTGTGAAACAGGTCAAGCAAAAATTACAAATAGTTATCGCTTGCCATGCAAAAAAATAATTCATGCTGTTGGCCCCATTTGGCGTGGTGGTAATAATAATGAAGCTAAATTATTACAAGCTTGTTATGAGCATAGTTTAATCCTTGCTAAAGAATATGAATTGACGAGTATAGCTTTTCCGGCCATTAGTTGTGGCGTTTATGGTTATCCACTTTTAGCCGCTAGTGAAATCGCCTTTAATACAGTACAAAATTTTTTGCAAAATGATAACCACTTCTCGACGATTATTTTTTGTTGCTTTGATCAAACTCTCGAAAATATTTACCATAATTTATTAGCCGAATAATAAGTTTCATTCATCCAAAAAATGGAGTGTCATCGTAAGATTGTTAAACGTTAAGTAGCTTTCATCCTATAAGATCCGGTGTTTTTTTTCGGCTCACAATCTTTTACTTTATTTCTGCATCGACCAAGAAAACAGAAAAGTATTAATAGTCCAGATGATAATGTAGCAGTAATTAATTCTAACGATATTCCATAATTATTAGGTCCTGAAAGTGTAGGAATTGTCCTCATCTGAGAGGTGGATTGCTGTGCTACAAATGGTAATACGGGATATTTTTGTGTAGTTCCTATTCGAGGATTTTTTAGGTTATTAAAATTAATATACTCTGGTTTGATGTTATCATTTTGTTTCATCCCTGATGAAACAACAACATAACTAATTTTAACTTGCGGTGGTAAAATATGGGTGACTTTAAGTTTTTCCCATTTTAAAAAAGTATTTTTTATTCTATTTAAATTCTCAGGACGAATGCGAGGATTAGCTCTCAGATATTCTACCATCGTTTCTTTAAGATCGACTTTTCTTAATTCTTCAAGATAAGTGATTAATTCTTTTCTTGAGAAGCGTATTGGATTTATTTCTAGTTCGTTAACTTGGCTTTTAACCATATGAACATGATCAGTCCCTCTATTACAATTTAAATGCATTAATTGAGACATTGGTCCGGGGGTAATCTCACCATGTAGTCGATGAGTAGGGAGTACTACCTTAAAGGGATGTTTATTTCTATGAGCAATGTAGCTTAGTAAGCCAAATGTCGCAATATTATCATCATTTTCATGGCGTTTTGGAAATTTAAAACACAAGGTTAAATAACTTTCTGACAAGTTGGTTATTTCGCTAGGGCTTGTAGTTTGATCATCCGTAAATAAAGTAAGAGTAACTTCAGGAATAATAAATTTTTGATCCCTTTTCTTTCTTTTATTTCTGTTATTATTTGTTGGCATTGATTATTCACTTTTGTAAATGAAATTGCATTTT
>CAYGUK010000089.1:0-4088 GCA_964352985.1 uncultured Legionellales bacterium | reverse complement strand
AATTCAGTACAATTTAAGATTTTTTAATCTAGACTGTGACAAAAAGTAATAATTTCAGTAAAACAAGCTTATTTAATTTAACTTTCTAAAATACTAGAAATCGTTTTAGCAAATAACAAAGTTTCATTAGCATCTTGATTATCCTCTGTAGACCATTGCCAAGAGATTAACTTCCTTAAATAAAACCAAGCGAGTAACCTATGAAAATCAAGATCAAAAGCACAGGCAAGTTGTTCTATACGATCTTTTATTTTATCTTTCTGAAGATATTCAGGTTGACGAACCAAATCAAAAGCCGACACTTCAAATGCTTTTTCTGCCATGATTCCTTTGGGATCAATAGCTAAAAAGCTATTTTCGTGCGCCACGATATTATCCAAATGTAAATCGCCATGGCATAAATAAACTTGTCCAGATGATAATAAATCATCACGTAGTATTTTTGCTTTTGATAACATAGCGTGAGAAATTTTTGCCGAATTAATTCTATCGATAGCATCACACCAATTTTTAACATTAGGAAATGAGGTATTTGTTTGAGAACATTTTTCTATCGAATTTACAACACTAACATAATGTTTAATTGCATCATTAACATTATCATCAAGGATTGAATTTAGTAAATAACCGGGAGTTGCATACTGTAACAATAACGCATTTTTTTCTAGGTATAGATCGAACACATGCACCATTCCACCGCCAGAGAAATGTTTTAATACCTGATGTTCATTTTGAATTAATTGTTGATCACAACTAATTTTTAAAACACATGGCCCAAATTGTGGTGACATGGCACTCGCGATATAATTATAGCTTAGATTTTCTAGCGTATTGATATCATTGAGCGACCAATACTCACTAAGTTGTAGAAGTAACTGTGGTAATTTATCTAGCCATTTTTTCCCTAGGTCCCCCCAAGTATCGATTACGGTTTTTGTGAATTTTTTGTTTTCTTCAAATTTCATCAATTATTTCTCTCATATTCACTGAAAGCTAAAACCACGAGTAAATAATATTTGCTGTGTTCGCTTAGCATATTGTTGCTGTAGTCTAGCAATAATAGCAGAACCTTCACCGCCATGTTTTTTACAATAAGCTTCATGGTCTTGAAGATTAACAAAATCATTTTGCGCTGGATCGAGTAAATAAGTTGCAGAAGGTGTTACAACTGTTACTAATAAATGAGGTTGCTGCTGTAAAGTAACATGAACAGGAAAAATTTTAATATTTTCTAATTTTGAATTAGCAACACAATAACGTAATAACTCAATCATAAGTAACGCTTTATGGCGGCAAACGCCTTGACCTAATTTTACGATAAATTCTATTGGCATCACAGGCAAACTAATTTTAGAATGATTAATTTCATCAATGAGTTCGGCTTGTTCAAACTGCATTCTGAAAGCCAAATCTAAAATAATATCATTTGACTTTGGCGTTGCGCGTAGCATGTTTCTGACAAAATTCATTGCGGCAGATAAAAAATCAAATTCATTTTCAATCGCCCAATTCTTTTGTAAAAACTGATAAAAAATATTTTGTAAACTTTTACTTTGTAAAACATTAGAGGTCAAAATTTCTCGTCGATTAAATCCTAAAGAAGTAATCGCGCCTTGCATTGGAACGGGTTCGGAAGAGGTTAAGACAGAATAACAACCGGAATCAAGAAAAAGAAAAGAATGTTCGCCACGTTGAACTAGTCCACGAATCAGCGGTTTCCAACGTCTGAACATATTTTTTGTCCGTGTCCTGTTTAACTGCTGATGATTTGTTACATCAGCAAGCGGTACTGACCATGAACGTTTGAAAATATGAATTTGCCTTTCTTGACAGAGTCGATCAATTCTAGATATTTTTTCTGCAGGTGAAGGTTCTGTTTCTAGCACAAAATCGTCATCATCCAAAGGCTGGGTTGCTTCTAGCTCTTCTTCATCGATTTCATCTAATGGCATAACACCGTTACTCGTTATAATTATGAAAAAAATATCATATCAGTTTAAGTATTCGGATCAACCCGATTTTTTGTGCAACTTCGATTCAATGGTCCTGGATCCAAGGGTGCATTAAAATCCTTAGGGAAATTCACCTCAATACGATCATGATCGATTTTAAATTGACTGAGGCTCCAGGTGTTTTGTGTAATAGTAGGTTTAACATCATGGGGAATTAATTTTACGGTTAAAGTAGAATGCATGACTAACTGACATCGTTCATTGACATGTAAATAAGGTGCTTGTTTGCTAGGCTCAATAAATAAGTCATTTAAATTAATCAATTCATCTTGATGTTGTAATGAAAAATTTAAACTATAGTCGCACCATTTTGGACTAACAACAATATATAAATTACATAGTTTCTTTTCTTCATCAACTTGTTTTTTTACAACGTAAAGAAATACAAAAAGAGCGGTCAAACCTAAGGAAACGACGAGGATGACAAGTGCTTTAAAGTTTTCTTGCAAAATTTTTTTCATGTTAATATCCTTTTCCACATAACATAGTGAGGTCCAATACCCGGTAAATTAAATTCTTCACCGTGTATAATAAAGCCTAATTTTTGATAAAATGGTACTGCGCTCACTCTGGCATTACACCAAATTAATTCACCCTTTTTATCCAATACATAATTTTCAGAATTTATATATAATTTTGTCGCAAGTCCCTGTTGTCGATATTCAGGTAAAACGGCCATGCCACGAATTCGCCATTGAGATTGGCAATAAGGAAATACCGCTGAGTTTTCTTGATAAATTGAAATAATGCCAATAATTTCTTCATCAAAAAAAACAGCAAAATGCCGTGTTAAAAAGTCATCATCACCAGGATAGTGTAAATCATCCTTATGTTGATTTGGTCGCAAAACAGTTTGGCGCAATTCTCTAGTTTGAAGAGCGGTAATTAACTCAATTTTCATAGCGCCACACTAATAATCGATTATTTGCCGGCATAGCATTGTCCTCTAGTAAATTTAAATTTTTTGACTGTGCAATTTTATTTATTTCCGTAAAATCTCGCAAGCCACTTAAACTATCTCGTTCTTTTAGCCATTGATCAAATTGTTGATTACTATCACTAGTATATTCTCCGTTATAATTAAATGGACCATATACTATGAATAAACCATTTTGAAATAAATATTGATTAACAACATTTAAAAAGATTTTTACTGTATCCCAAGACATAATATGAAAAGTATTAGCGGTATAAATTGCATGATATTTTTGATCAATCCAATGTGAATGAGTCACATCTAAATCTATAGTTGGCAACACATTTTTCTGTTTTGCTACCCACGCATTAATTGAATCATATTGCGGATTTAAATCAGAAGGTTGCCAAGTGATCGACTTTAAATGTTCTGCAAAAAAAGCAATGTGTTGGCCCGTACCACTTCCAATTTCTAATACGATATCTTCGTTTTTTAGCCACTTTTCTAAATGACTCAATATTGGTGTCTTATTATTTTCACAGGCTTTAGAAAATGACTTCATTAAGTTTGTCTCACGAATTTTGAACTATAATTATAGGGGATCACAAAGGATGGGCAAACAATGTTGTTGAAAATTATTATATTTACAATGTTCTTAATTAATATTTCAATCGCCAGTCAAATACATTCACATCAAATAAAAATTAAAGGCAAATTACAGGGACATTTAAATCAAGAAAATCCAAACGTACATTGGACTCTAAAACTAGAAAATCCAAATCAAACCATACTAGGCTGGCATTTAACGACACAATGTGATTTTACCAATAAAGATTTAACCCATTCGTCAACACTCAAAATCCAGTATATGAAATTTGAAGAAGCAGTAGATAAACAACTCCCCTTTCAACATTCGCAGAAAATTGCCTCAACGATAGAGGCAGAGTCATCAAATAATGAAATCAATATTCACTTCTCAACTAACAGCAATCAAGTTGACTATCATTGTACTAAACCCACGATTAATTTAATGACAGAAAAAGTAAATTCAGTTAACCAAATTTTTCACTTAATTATAGATCAAACACCTTAATATAAAAAATTTAGTAACTATTCACCAAATTTAAGCAAAAACGTAGAAACGCTGAAAAGAACAGACT
>CAYGUK010000088.1:0-17013 GCA_964352985.1 uncultured Legionellales bacterium | reverse complement strand
AACATCGCTGATACTGCTGCAGTGACTGCTGCTTTGCCTTCGACTAATTTAACGCCGCCTGCTTTACCAGGTCCACCCGCGTGAACTTGTGCCTTTACCACAACTTTTTTTGTTTCTAATTTATCAAGTGCTGCAGCCGCTTCTATAGGATCACGAACTACTTCACCATTGGGCACAGGAATGCCGTAATCAGCGAATAAATGTTTCGCTTGAAATTCATGCAAATTCATTGAATAGCCTCATTATGTTAAAAATTAAACTTCGAGTAATAATCGAGTTGGATCTTCGATCATTTCTTTAATCGTCTTTAAAAATTGTACCGATTCACGACCGTCAATAATACGGTGATCGTATGATAATGCAATATACATCATTGGACGAATGACAACTTGACCATTAAGAGCAATCGGTCGTTCTTCAATTTTATGCAAACCTAAGATGCCGCTTTGTGGTGGATTAATAATAGGTGTAGCAATAAGAGAACCAAATACACCACCATTAGTAATTGTGAATGTTCCACCTGTCATTTCTTCAATAGTTAATTTTCCATCACGTGCTCTTTTTGCATATTCAGTAATTGAGCTTTCAATATCTGCCATGCTCATATTATCAGCGTTACGTAACACAGGAACAACCAAACCACGTTCAGTTGAGACAGCCATTCCCATATCAAAATAACCGTGATAAACAATATCATCACCATCAATTGATGCATTCACAGCTGGAAATCTTTTTAATGCTTCAATCGCAGCTTTCACAAAAAAGGACATAAAACCTAAACGCACACCATGTTGTTTTTCGAAACTCTCACGATATTGGTTACGCAAATTGATGACTTGACTCATATCAACTTCATTAAAAGTCGTTAATATTGCGGCATTATGTTGAGCACTTAACAGTCTCTCAGCAATACGTGCGCGAAGTCGACTCATTGGCACACGTTTTTCTGGTCGTTCGTCACTCGTCATTATAGGTAAACTTGCGGGCGTTTGTGTGGGGCTAAATGAACCTTTTTCAAGAAGGTTCATGATATCTTGTTTGGTAACTCTACCGTTTTTTCCTGTACCTTGAAGTTTAGTCACATCAATATTTTTCTCATTGACTAAACGTCTAACCGCTGGTGATAAATCACTTAAATCTTGCTCTACAGATGATGTATCAGCAACGACAGCTACTTTTTCGGGCGGCGCTTTTTCTTCTTTTGCGTTGACTTGTCCTGGTTCAATTATCGCTAACACTTGATTAGCTGTAACAGTAGCACCATCTGCTTGCAAAATTTCTTTAATCACCCCATCTTCTGGTGCAGGAACTTCAAGCATGACTTTATCCGTTTCTATATCAACGATATTTTCATCACGCATTACAATATCCCCAGCCTTTTTATGCCAAGCTGCAACGACTGCATCGGCAACGGATTCTGGTAATTGTGGCACTTTTACTTCTATAGACATAACGCTACCCTTATTAAAAAGTTATTTCCCAATGGCATCTTCAACTAATGCCAATTGCTTTTCCAAATGTATTTTTGGCGAACCAGCAGCAGGTGCTGCTAGAAAACTGCGGCCAGCATAAGACAATACTTGTCCTTTTTGCAAACAATTATTGATGTTAGATTGGATAAAAAACCAAGCACCTTGATTTTCAGGTTCTTCTTGACACCAAATAATAGTTTTAGCATGTTGATATTTTTTTAATTCCATTATCACTTCTTTTTCAGGGAAGGGATATTGTTGTTCGATTCTGATAATCGCAACATTTTCTTTATTTTCATCACGACGTTTTTGTAATAACTCATAATAAACTTTACCACTACATAAAACGATGCGATCAATTTTTTCATTTTTTAATTCATCCACTTCAGGGATCACTACATGAAATTGACCTTGAGTTAAATCATCTAAAGATGACGTTGCTAATTTATGTCGTAATAAACTTTTTGGTGACATCACAATAAGGGGTTTACGATAATTACGGATTATTTGTCTACGCAACATATGAAAAGCTTGTGCTGGTGTTGAAGGAACACAGACTTGCATATTGCTTTGCGCACATAATTGTAAATAACGCTCAAGTCTTGCTGATGAATGTTCTGGTCCTTGGCCTTCATAACCGTGTGGTAATAATAAGACTAACCCACACAATCTTCCCCATTTCTGTTCACCGGAACTAATAAATTGATCAATTACAACTTGCGCACCATTGGCAAAATCACCAAATTGCGCTTCCCAGATAACAAGAGACTCAGGTGATGCAGTGGCATATCCATATTCATAACCTAATACGGCTTCTTCTGATAATGTTGAATCGATAATTGAAATAGGTGCTTGGTTATCACTAATATGTTTTAAGGGAAAATACATTTCACCATTATTTGCATCATGTAACATCGCTTGTCGATGAGTAAACGTACCACGTTGAGCATCTTGACCTACCAAACGCACAGCGACACCTTGATCAACTAGCGTGCCATAAGCTAATGTCTCAGCAAATCCCCAGTTTATCGGTTGTTCGCCTGTTAACATTTGCTTTCGTGAATCATATTCTTTTTGAACTTGTTTTTGTAAAGTAAAATCTGCTGGATGAAAACATAATTTTTCCCCAACTCGCTTTATATCTTCTAATTTTACACTGGTGACAACACTAGCTCGCCAATCATCACAGGTATAAGGTGCCCAATCCACCGCGAATTTATCTGGGTTATCGACTGTGGTAACAACACTATTACCCGCATCTAAAATATCACGATAACCATTAACAATATTTTTATCTTCATCACTCGTAATGACTTTTTCTGTGATTAATTTTTCGGCATAAATACTTCGCGTGGTAGGATGTTTTTTTATTTTTCCATACATGATTGGTTGTGTCATCATTGGTTCATCTGCTTCGTTGTGACCATGACGTCGATAACAAACCATATCGATAACCACATCTTTTTTAAATTTCATACGATATTCGAGAGCAATTTTTGCCACGAAAATAACCGCTTCGGGATCATCACCATTGACATGAAAAATAGGTGCTTGCACCATTTTAGCCACGTCAGTGCAATATAATGTTGAGCGTGAATCAAGTGGATTACTTGTGGTAAAACCAATTTGATTATTAATAACGATGTGAACCGTACCACCCGTCATGAATCCCCGAATTTGCGACAGATTAAAAGTTTCCATCACAACACCTTGACCAGCAAACGCTGCATCACCATGAATTAAAATTGGTAATACTTTTAAGCGTTCGGTATCGCCTCTACGTTCTTGACGTGCTCGCACAGAACCTTCAACAACCGGATCAATAATTTCTAGATGTGATGGATTAAAAGCTAACGTTAAATGTAAAGGACCACCGTCTGTTGCAACATCAGAGGAAAAACCTTTATGATATTTAACATCACCAGACAACGCGGATACAATATATTTGCCCTCAAATTCTTGAAATAAATCTGCCGGTGATTTACCCAATAAATTGACAAGCACATTTAATCTACCACGATGGGCCATCCCGATCACAACTTCATTCACCGAATTTCTTCCAGCGTTTTGCACTATATCATCGAGTAAAGGAATGAGACTATCACCACCTTCTAGTGAAAAACGTTTTTGTCCCACATATTTAGTATGAAGATATTTTTCTAAGCCCTCTGCTGCAGTTAATAATTTTAAAATATGCGTTTTTTCTGCAACTGAATAATTTGGCGTTGATTGGTTAGTTTCAAATTTTTCCCGGATCCAAGTTGTTTCTTCAGTATTTGTGATATGGAGATATTCAATTCCAATATTCCCACAATACGTTTTTTCTAATCCTTTAATAATACTTTGCAAAGAAGCATTTTCTGGTGCAATTAATGAACCTGTATTGAATTGTCGAGATAAGTCATCTGTTGTTAAATCGTGATAACTTAA
This sequence comes from uncultured Legionellales bacterium, assembly GCA_964352985.1. GTDB lineage: Bacteria > Pseudomonadota > Gammaproteobacteria > JAHCLG01 > JAHCLG01 > CAYGUK01. The sequence continues at coordinate 13,111 of CAYGUK010000088.1, read as the reverse complement.
ATTAAGTGAAGGAACTTCTGGACGTTCATAGTTACCGATTGGATCTAAATTTGATTTTAAATGGCCAGAGGAACGGTAACAATTGATTAAATCCATCACTCTAGTTTGACGTCGAACTTGATCTACATCACCACTACTCACGACTTGAGTTGTATGAGAGCGAGCAATTTCTTTAAAATGTTTTTTAATTGCTTCATGAGAGACATCATTATTACCATTTTTTTTTGGTAAGTTATCAAACGTGCTACGCCATTCTGCGCTAACACTATTGGGATCTTTTAAATATAGTTCGAACATATCTTCTAGGTAAGCGCTACTGCCACCAAAAAATAATGAACTTTCTTGCCACGCACTCATGTCGTCTTGCTTCATTACAGATTCTCTTCAAAATGTTAATGTAAATTTACTGATATCAATCGCTTTTATTATAGGATTAATATAAATTGATATACCCTTGTCCCATAAGACTAACTGATTTTAAATTTTTATTTTAAAATCAGTTAGTCTTAAATTATCCATTAGTTAATTATTAATTCTTCTGACTGTAGCCAGGTTTTCTCACGATTTTGTTTATTAAAACTACACGACATCTTTAATCATTTCTGAACGAATATGTGCAATCGCTTTCGTTGGGGTTAATCCTTTTGGACAGACATTGACGCAATTCATAATGCCCCGACAACGAAATAAGCTAAATGGATCTTGTAAATTTTGTAAACGCTTGTGCTTTTCTGTATCTCGACTATCAGAAATAAAACGCGCAGCCTGTAATAATCCTGCAGGTCCAATAAATTTATCTGGGTTCCACCAAAATGAAGGACATGAACTAGAACAACAAGCACAAAGAATACATTCATATAAGCCATCGAGTTTGGCACGCTCTGCAGGCATTTGAATACGTTCTTTTGCTGGCATGTTTTCATTATTTTGTAAATAAGGTTGGACACGCTCATATTGTTGATAGAAATTATTCATATCTACAATTAAATCACGGATAACTGGAAATCCAGGTAAGGGTCTTAAAGTAATATGACCACCACAATTTGAAATGTGAGTGATACAAGCAAGACCATTTTTACCATTGATATTCATCCCATCAGAGCCGCAAACACCTTCACCACAAGATCGACGAAAAGCTAAAGTGGGATCTTGTACCTTTAACGCTTCTAAGCCATTCAAAATCATCACTGAAGGATGCTCATCTAGATCTAAAACATAATCCTGCATATAAGGTTTTTTGTCCTTATCAGGATCATATCGATAAATTGAAAAAGTTACAGTATTAGCCATTATTGCACCTCATTAATGAGCACGTTCTTTTGGAGGGAATGGTTCGATTTCACTCGGTTGCATGTTAACAGCTCTAAATGCAAGTCGACCATCTGCAAAATAAATCGAATGTTTCAACCATTCAGCATCATTTCTATCAGGGCAATCAAAACGAGAATGTGCCCCTCTAGATTCAGTTCGTTGGTTTGCAAGTAGTGCTGTCGATAAAGCAACTTCCATTAAATTATCGAGCTCTAAAGCTTCGATTCGTGCAGTATTAAATACTTTAGATTTGTCCGTTAACTTAGCATGTTTCAAACGTTCGTGAATTTTCTTTAATTCTTCCAAACCTTCTGCCATCGCTTTCGCTTCACGAAATACACCAAAATCATTTTGCATAACACGATTCATATCTTCACGAATAGTTTGAGGTTCTTCACCATCGTTATTTGTTTCCCAACGTTGATAACGACTCAATGCATGATCGATATCATCTCGAGTTGCATTTGCATGTGGCATGCCTTCACGCAATGATTGTTCAAGATGAAGTCCTACTGCTCGACCAAATACAACAATATCTAATAAAGAATTAGCACCTAATCTATTTGCACCATGAACAGAAACACAGGCACATTCCCCTGCTGCAAATAACCCTGGTACTAATTGATCTTCACCATTTTCATTCATGGTAACTGCATTTCCATTTACATCTGTTGGGATTCCACCCATCATATAATGGCAAGTAGGAACAACCGGAATTGGATTTTCAGTGGGATCAACACCAGCAAATGTACGAGCTAATTCTGATATACCTGGTAAACGAGCTTTTAAAACATCAGCACCGAGATGATCGAGTTTTAATAATACGTGATCTCCTTTAGGTCCAACGCCACGTCCTTCACGTATTTCCATCATTGAAGAGCGTGAAACCACATCACGACAAGAAAGATCTTTTAGGTGTGGCGCATAACGTTCCATGTAACGTTCACCATCTTTATTTATTAGATAACCACCTTCACCCCGGCAACCTTCAGTCACTAATACACCGGCACCTGCTATACCTGTTGGATGAAATTGCCAAAACTCCATATCCTGAACAGGAAATCCAGCACGTAATGCCATCGCTAAACCGTCACCCGTATTTGTTCTCGCATTTGTCGTAGTAGCAAAAATACGACCTGCTCCCCCCGTAGCAAAAACCGTGGCACGTGAATGTAAAAAAGTTAATTCACCCGTTTCAATACAAATTGCAATAACGCCTGCCACTTCATTTCTTGCCGTTTTAACAATATCTACCGCATACCATTCATTAAGAAAATTTGCTTTTGCTTCCACATTTTTTTGGTAGAGTGTATGAAGCATAGCATGACCTGTTCTGTCCGCTGCAGCACAGGTTCTGTGAGCTAAGTCACCACCAAAATTTAATGTTTGCCCACCAAAAGCACGTTGGTAGATAGTGCCGTCATCACGGCGAGAAAAGGGTAATCCCATATGCTCTAATTCGTAAACAGTTGCAGGCGCATGTTTACACATATATTCAATTGCATTTTGATCACCAAGATAGTCTGAACCTTCGACAGTATCGAACATATGCCAACGCCAATCATCTTCAGTCGCATTACCAATGGCGGCATTAATCCCGCCCTGCGCTGATACAGTGTGTGAACGAGTTGGAAACACTTTTGAAATAACACCAACTTTATAGCCTGATTGTGCTAATTGCAGGGAAGCACGCATACCTGCGCCACCCGCACCGACTATGATTACATCATAAGATTGAGTTGCGATTGCCATTAATTATATTCCCCACAAAATTTCAATGCCCCAAATTAAACAAAATAGTAATAAGAGGATAACTATTACATCCAAAAATAAACGCACTTTTGCACATTTTACGTAATCTGTAAAAATTGTCCAAATCCCAACCCAGGCATGTAAAACTAAACTCAGTAAAAATAAAAAACTAAAATAACGCATGAATGGATTTTGAAATAAAGCTCGCCAACTTGAATAATCTAAATTAGGATGAACCAAAAAATAGATCGTAAAAAAAATGACATAAATTGCCATGATGATTGCACTAACACGTTGCACCAACCAATCAAGGATGCCGCTACGTGTTAAGCTTGTTACATTTACATCCATATTAAACACCCTGCTATAACAAATAATATTATGGAAATGATTATCACAATAACTGCACCAGCATATCCGCCACATTTTGTTTCACCCACACCTGCATCCATCAACAAATGACGAATTCCTGCAACAAGATGATAAATTAATGCGGCAAACATCACCCACGTAAAAAATTTAGCAATACCACTACTTAAGCATTGTTGAATTTCTGCAAATTCGTGAGGTGAAGTTAAAGATTTATTTAAAAAACAAAGAAAAAATGGCACAAATAAAAAAATCACAAAACCGCTTATTCTGTGCAGAATAGAAATAATAGCTGTTAAAGGAAATTTAAATTTTGTCAACGCCAAATTAACTGGTCGTGAGTCTTTCATAAATAACGATCCTTAGAGATTCATCAATAAGTACTCATAGATTTAATTAAGATCTATGTTTGAATGCCAAGTCACTGCAAATTATAACCCTAAAACACGAAGGGATAACAGTTTTTTTATTTTTCACAACAGCCAAAAAGAAAGCAAGGGATTTTTAAAAAAAAAGTTGTGCATAATGGAATAGTTGTATTAATTTTATTTTTGCGTATATAATCTTGCGACGCATCGAACATAACAATAGACTCTAAACAACGCGCCAATATTAATATTTAGTAGCAGAGAAATTAAATCCGAATCATTAATCCCGATCAGATTTTAAGGAGAATTTTAAATGAGTGATGATAAAGCTAAACTTGATGTGCCTTCACATGAAAAGACACTTGAACTCGGTGTATATCATGGCACATTAGGTCCAGATGTCATTGATGTCACTAAGCTAGTTGCCGATGGATTATTTACTTATGATCCGGGATTTGTTTCTACTGCCGCTTGTGAATCAAAAATTACTTTTATTGATGGTGGTAAAGGTCAATTACTCTATCGAGGTTACCCTATAGAACAGTTAGCAGAAAAATCTGACTTTCTAGAAACTTGTTATTTACTATTAAATGGTGAGTTACCTACAGCCTCTGAAAAAGATGAATTTAATAAACTCGTCAACAATCACACAATGGTTCATGAACAAATGCGTCAATTTTTTAATGGTTTTAGACGTGATGCTCACCCTATGGCAGTAATGGTTGGTGTGGTAGGAGCACTTTCTGCTTTTTATCACGATCATTTAGATATCAACGAACCAGAAAGTCGTTATATTTCTGCTGTTAGATTAATTGCAAAAATCCCAACAATTGCAGCAATGTGTTATAAATATTGTATTGGTCAACCATTCATGCCACCTCAAAATCATCTGCCTTATGCTGATAATTTTTTACAGATGATGTTTGCAACGCCATGTGAAGATTACAAGATTTCCCCAGTGTTAGCTCGGGCTTTAGATCGTATTTTTATTCTACATGCCGATCATGAACAAAATGCTTCAACATCTACAGTTCGTTTAGCAGGTTCAACTGGCGCAAATCCTTATGCCTGTATATCTGCTGGAATTGCCGCACTTTGGGGGCCAGCACATGGTGGCGCAAATGAAGCTTGTCTTAATATGCTTTTTGAAATTGGTTCTGTAGATAGAATTCCAGAATTTATTGCAAAAGCAAAAGATCACAATGATCCTTTCCGCTTAATGGGTTTTGGCCATCGTGTTTACAAAAATTATGATCCTAGAGCTAAAGTCATGCAACAAACATGTCATGAAGTATTAGAAGAAGTAGGATTACATGAATCTCCTACTTTTAAAATTGCGCTTGCTCTTGAAAAAATTGCACTTGAAGATGACTATTTTGTCGAGAAAAAACTCTATCCTAATGTTGATTTTTATTCTGGTTTAACGCTTAGTGCTTTAGGAATACCAACAAATCTATTTACGGTTATCTTTGCATTAGCAAGAACTGTAGGTTGGATTTCACATTGGAACGAAATGATTTCGAGTCCTTCACATCGCATTTCTCGGCCTCGCCAGCTTTATACAGGTCCAACACAACGTGATTTTATTGACATCAACAAAAGATAATAAATTTCAAACTTTTTCATAAGGGTTAACTTTAAATTGTTAGCCCTTTTTTATTTGTTAAACGTTAAATAAAAATCATTGATAACGCGACTAAAATTAAAAAAGCGGCAAACAAATTCTGTAACAATTTAGACGGTAAAACAGTTGTAAGTTTAGCGCCCAATGGAGTAAACACCACACTGCCCAACATAATTCCTAAAAATGCTGGCAAATACACAAAGCCAATAGCATGTGAAGGTAATTCATTAATATGTTGACCAATTAACATAAAGCCTAACGTTCCAAAAAGGGCGACAGGGAGATTGCATAATGAACAAGTCGAAATAGCTTTTTTAGTGTTAACACCCAGCCAAACTAAAACGGGAACCATAATGGTTGAACCACCAATCCCTAATAATGCAGCTAAAACACATTGAAAATAAGATAATAAAAAAAACACGATTCTACCTGGTAATGTTTTTTCATCACTATCAGCTTGTAAAGTAAATAAACGCCAAGCAGCCACAAATAGAAAGACAATAAATATGTAACGGAGCCAATCACTTGGTAAAAAATTAGCAATTAATGTGCCTGTGATAACACCTAAAATAGTTCCCGGTAATAATTTATAAAAAATTGAAAAATCAATATTTCCTAAACGATAATGCGAAAAAGCCGAAATAGAAACAGTAAATATCATAATAGCTAGAGAGGTTCCGACTGCAAGATGCATTAATACGCTGTGTTCAAATCCAAATAAATGAAATGAAAACACTAGCGCAGGAACAACAATAATGCCACCACCAATTCCCATTAAACCAGCTAAAAATCCTGCAAACATGCCAATGAGTAAATAATAAATAAAAATCAAATTGGCAAATCCTTTTGCGTAAATATTATTAAGTGTGTTACTTAAATGCGTTTAAGGGATTAGGTAAATTTATACCAGGAAATAATATCGTGACCCCCATCGTTGCCATCCATTGATTCCGACTCCGAGTAGGACGATACATGTCTTGCACAGTATAATTTAGAGCTAATCGTTTATCTAAGAAAATATCTAAACCTAAACCACCATTTATTACTGTTTGCGTAAAGGATAAATCACCATTTGGATTATTCGGATTAATAAAGCCATTGGGTTTCATATAAAATAAACCTACGCCTGCAAAAGCATAAGGCTCAAACTTGTTGGGAGTGTTAAAACGAAGGACGCCATCAAATAAAGCACTAGCTATTCTCACTTTACCTCCCACATCACTCCGATTTGATAAAGTACCACCGAGCGTTGTCTGAATTGCAAAATGATTATTAACTTGATAACCAATTCCAATAGAAGGAAATGCAGCTGCTTTCACAGATTGACCACCATCAAATTTTAGGTAACCAATCGAAGGTGTAAGATAAAAATCACCGGGCTGATGATAAGCAAAACCAATAGTGAAAACAAAACTTAGTAAAGTTACACCTAATGTGCTAAATAAATTTTTCATAAAATCCCCCTTTCCCTTCTCTTTAATTATAATGTAGGCATAATTAAAATTCGTTTACAAACTTAACCGATTTTTTAGTTTTAGTTTTAGTTTTAAAAAATCAAGTTCCGTAGGATATTACATCTTCACGTATATTTAAATGATAAATTTACTTTTTCAAAGCAATTCTCTCAATGATACGAAATAAAAAAATTTTTGATATACACGATGTTGATTAAGTTTTTCTAACTCTTGATACTGCATCTAGCCAACCTTGGTAATATATTGTTCGCTGTGTTGCTTCCATTTTCACATCAAAAATTTCATCACTTTGCCATAGCGATGTTATTTCATTTAATGAAGAATAAATCCCAGAATGTAATCCCGCTAGAAATGCCGCGCCTAATGCACTTGTTTCATTTATTTTTGCACGATTTACTCTCGTGTTAAGCATATCTGCTAAAAATTGCATTAACCAATTATTTACCACCATACCACCATCAACACGTAACTCTTGAATACTTTCGATACCATCTTGTTTCATTGCTTCAATTAAATCACGTGTTTGATAACAAACTGCTTCTAAACAAGCTCTTACAATTTGTTTAACGCCTGTATCTCGAGTTAAACCAAAAATTGCCCCACGTGCTAAAGGATCCCAATATGGCGCACCTAGTCCTGTAAAAGCTGGCACTAAATAAACACCATGATCATCTTTTGTTGACCTGGCTAAGTCGCCCGTTTCATCAGCATTATAAATTAAATGTAAAGCATCACGTAACCATTGCACCGCTGCACCTGCAACAAAAATACTGCCTTCTAATCCATAAGTCACTTTTTGATTTATTTGATAGGCAATTGTTGTCAGTAAACTATGATTCGAAGATAACGCTTTATCTCCAGTGTTTAATAAAACAAAACAACCCGTACCATAAGTGCTTTTTACCATTCCTTTTGAAAAACAGGCTTGCCCAATAGCTGCAGCTTGTTGATCACCTGCCATGCCAGTAATAGGTATACTAACACCAAATAACTTACTTTCTGTCTCACCAAAATAATCACTGTTATTTTTTACTTCTGGTAAAATATTTTCTGGGATATTAAATAATGTTAATAAAGATTTATCCCAACATTGATGATGAATATTATAAAGCATCGTTCGAGATGCATTCGTTGCGTCCGTAAAAAAACTTTTTCCTCCTGTTAAACGCCATAGTAAAAACGTATCTATTGTTCCAAAAGCTAATTCATTTTTTTGACTGAATTTTTTTATTTCAGGCACGTTATTAAGTAACCATGCAATTTTTGTTGCTGAAAAATAAGGGTCAAGGAGTAGGCCTGTTTTATCAGTTATAGATTTTTGCATGCCTTGTTTAATTAATTGTTGGCAATGAAAAGCAGTGCGTCTATCTTGCCAAACAATTGCAGGATGCAATAATTCTCCCGTCTTTTTATTCCAAACTAGGCAGGTTTCACGTTGATTGGATATTCCAATTGCGGTAATATCGCTTGCATTCAATTTCGCTTTTTCTAACGCTTTTTTACAACAAGTTAAGATTGTTTGCCAAATTTCCTCACCATCATGTTCAACCCAACCATCTGCAGGGAAATATTGTTTAAATTCAACTTGATGTGATGCGACTAAACTGCAATTTGCTGTAAATACAATGGCTCTTGATGTTGTCGTTCCCTGATCGATTGCTAATAAATATCGCATTATGTTACTCTCTTCAATCCGTTAACTATTTTATACTAATCGAGTTTGGAAATTCTAGGAAAATAATGTCTAGAGCAATTGCTACAATTAAAAATCACATGCAAGAATTGCGTTTGTTTAATCATAGACTCATCATTACGTTGATCGTGATTTTTATACTAAGTATTTTTTTAATTCTACGATTGGTTTATTTGCAAATTTATCAACATGGATTATATACCACTTTATCCCAACAAAACCAATTGAACATTTTGCCCATTGAACCAAAGCGCGGTTTAATCTACGATCGTAATGGTGTGCTGTTAGCAGAAAATAAACCTGTTTTTAGTTTAGAAATAATTCCACAATACGTTCGAAATTTAAAATCAACAATAAAAAATCTTAGTAAAATAATTTCATTATCTCCAGATGATATTACTGCTTTTTATAAATTAAAAAAACAAACACGTCATTTTCAATCTATCCCTTTAAAAATTAACTTAAGCAATGATGAGGTTGCTAAATTTTCAGTAAATCAGTATCAGTTTCCCGGTGTTTCCATTCAAGCAAGATTAATACGTTACTACCCACTTGGACAAGCCATGGTACAAGTTATAGGTTATGTTGCAAGAATTAATGCAAAAGAATTAGCAAATGCCGATCCGAGTAATTACAATGCTAGTGATTACATCGGAAAAGTTGGCATTGAAAAATATTATGAATCGATACTACATGGTAAAACGGGTTATGAAAAAGCAGAGATCGATGCCAGCGGAAGAATTTTAAGAATACGGAATAAAATTCCTGCAACTGCAGGTGATAATCTTTATTTAACGATAGATAGTGGTTTACAAATTGCGGCAGAAAAAGCCTTAGGTAGTCATCCAGGTGCAGTCGTTGCAATTCAACCCTCAACAGGACAAGTATTGGCTTTAGTAAGCAATCCTAGTTATGATCCCAATGACTTTATTACCGGTTTATCTTCAAATGAATTTAATAAATTGCAAAATGCAGAAGATCGACCACTTTATAATAGAGCTATTCGCGGACAATATCCAATTGCTTCTACGATTAAACCTTTCCTAGGACTTGAAGGTTTAGAAAGTAATATTATAACACCCGATTATGTTATTCGAGATCCGGGATTTTATATGTTACATGGCTCACATCATATTTATCGCGATTGGATGCCTGGTGGACATGGTTATGTAAATTTAACAAAAGCAATAATCGAATCTTGTGATACATTTTTCTATAACTTATCTAATTTACTGGGTATTCGACGTATAGATTATATTCTTAAACAATTTGGTTTTGGTTCACACACGGGTATTGATATGAGTGAAGAATTACCTGGTCTCGTTGCATCACCTAAGTGGAAACAAGCTCGGATGGGTCAAAGATGGTATGCCGGAGATACGTTAAATGCGGGAATTGGGCAAGGATATATGTTAACAACACCATTGCAATTAGCTAACGCCACTGCCGCACTCGCAGAAAGAGGTCATCATTACAAACCTTTTCTAGTCAGTAGTTTAAAACAACCGAATGGGTCTATAATCACAGTCCCATCTACACCGCTACCTGATATTAAACTCCATAAATTTACTTGGTTTGTGGTATTAAATGCCATGCGAGGTGTTGTCGATAGAAAAGATGGAACAGGCTTTCGTTTTGGTCGTAATGCCCCCTATGAAGTTGCAGCTAAAACAGGTACTGCTCAAGTATATAGCTTAAAACAAAATCAACCTAATATTCAGCAAGACGTCCCACTTAAACTACGTGATCATTCTTTATTTATTGCATTTGCCCCATTCAATAACCCTAAAATTGCAATTGCTGTCATTGTTGAACATTCAAAGCTAGCACCACTCGTTGCGAGAGAAGTACTAGATTATTATCTCCTACAGGATAAACACACAACATGAGTCAACTAACCCACATACTGCATAAACTCATTAATCAAAATGAAAATATTCGATACGTTCATGTTGGAAATTTTTGGAAACGATACCATATTGACTTAGCATTAAGTTTAGGATTAATTTTATTAGCAATTATAGGATTGTTTATATTATATAGCGCAAGTAATCAACACATTGACTTACTCTATCGTCAAATTGGACATCTTTTTTTAGCCTTTATTCTAATGTTTGTCTTCGCACAAATTCCACCTGCTAAATATCAAGTATGGGCCCCGTGGGTATTTGGAGTTGGAGTATTTTTACTATTTGCCGTTTTGATAATTGGAAAGATTGGAAAAGGTGCGCAACGATGGTTAGACTTTGGAATTATCCGTTTTCAACCTTCAGAAATCGCAAAACTGGCTATACCGATGATGTTAGCTTGGTATTATAATCAAAGACGTCTTCCACCTTCATTTAAAGAATTGATCACAAGTGCTTTATTATTAATTGTTCCCGTTTTTCTAACGGCTAAGCAACCCGATCTTGGCACCGCGCTTCTGATTGCTTTTGCCGGAGCAAGCGTCATTTTACTGGCAGGAATTCAATGGCGGATCATTATTACGACTTTAGTGACACTATTAGCTTCTATGCCTGTGATTTGGCATTGTATGAGAGATTATCAAAAACAACGAGTTTTGACTTTTCTGAATCCAGAACGAGATCCACTTGGTACAGGGTATCATATTATCCAGTCTAAAATTGCCATTGGATCTGGAGGATTAGTTGGAAAAGGATGGCTAAATGGCACTCAATCACATTTACATTTCTTACCTGAACATGCTACTGATTTTATCTTTGCTGTTGTTGGAGAAGAATTTGGTCTTATAGGTTGTTCGTTATTAATAATTATCTATCTTTATATTACCATGAGATGCTTTTATATCGCATCTCAAGCACAAGATACTTTTTCAAGATTACTCGCCGGTAGTTTAAGCTTAACATTTTTCATTTCAATTTTTGTTAATATCGGTATGGTATCAGGCATATTACCTGTCGTAGGATTACCACTACCATTAATCAGTTATGGAGGAACATCAATGGTCACCACATGCATCGCATTTGGCATGTTAATGTCAATTCATACTCATCGAAAATTACTCTCGACTTAGAAATGGCATCACTTTTTGTAGAAAACTATGCAGTAATTCTTTTAAAGGAAAATTCTCATGAAATATCTAAATTTTAAAAACATCTTAGGCTTTATTTTTATTTTTGTTTTTGTTTTTACCCAATCAACATTTGCGTCACATTTCCTAGAACGCAAAGATGTTAAATCTTTTCTTCATAATATGGTCACTAAATATAATTTTAATGCAACGTCACTAAACAAAGTATTTGCAAACGTAACCATCTTGCCTAAGGTATTAAAACATATTAAAACTCCGTATGAGGCTAAGCCGTGGTATATTTATCGACAACATTTCATAAAAGCTAACCGTATAAAACAAGGTGTGCAATTTTGGAATAAATACGCAGAACCACTAAATGATATAGAAAAAAAATACGGTGTGCCGAGATCAATTATGGTATCTATAATTGGTGTTGAAAGTCACTATGGCCAACATCTTGGAAAATTTCCAGTCTTAGACTCATTAGCAACGTTAGCTTTTGATTACCCACCCCGAGCAGAATTTTTCCGAAAAGAATTAGAGCAGTTTCTATTGTTAACTCGTGAACAAAAACTCGACCCGACAAAAGTTTATGGATCCTATGCAGGTGCAATTGGATTACCACAGTTTATGCCGAGTAGTTATCGCAGTTATGCAGTAGATTTTGAACAAAATGGTCAAATTGATTTAGTATCAAGTAATACCGATGCATTAGCAAGTATTGGTAATTATCTTGCAAAAAATGGCTGGCATAGAAATGGTTTAATTGCTGTTAAAGCAAAAGTGACAGGTAACAATTACCACAAATTTCTCAATAAAGGACGTAAGCCACTATTTAGTTTAAGTCAACTTGCAAAGCATGGAATTACGCCTATTGAAATAATAAAAGGTGATCCAAAAGCCATTTTAATTGAATTGAAAATGGGTAAATTAGAAAAACCTGAATTCTGGCTCGGCTTTCAGAATCTTTATGTTATTACTCGCTATAACACAAGTGTACTTTATGCCATGGCAGTTTATCAATTGGGTGAAAAGATCAAACTTTCAAAAGAACATGCAAAAATCACTGGTTAAAACAAAAAGCCTGTAAGTTTTTTGCTTACAGGCTTTTTAGAAAAGTTTTTATAACTCATTGTATGCCAATGAATTACAAAGGAACAATTAAGCAGCTGCCTTTTTAGGACGGCCAGCTTTTTTCTTTGTTCCAACTTTCTTAACAACACGCTTTTTAGCAGCTGTTTTCTTTTTAGCTGCTGGTTTGCGTTTCGCTGTTGCTTTTTTCTTAGCAGTTGTTTTGCGTTTCGCAGCCGTTTTTTTCTTAGCGGCTGGTTTTTTCTTAACAACTTTTTTAGCTTTATCTTTAACTTCTAAAGCTTTCACTTTTTTCTCTGCATCAGCTAAGCGTTTTTGAAGTGCTTTAACGCGAGCTTTGGCAGCTTGAAGTGCTTTTGACATGTCAATTTCTCCTGCATATTGATTTAG
>CAYGUK010000087.1:0-17039 GCA_964352985.1 uncultured Legionellales bacterium | reverse complement strand
GATTTATTTTCCATTGGTATCGGCCCCTCGAGCTCTCATACTGTAGGTCCAATGAAAGCCGCGGCAACATTTGTAAAAAAACTTAATGTGGAAAAAATCACGCGCATTAAAATTGAACTTTATGGATCACTGGCATTAACGGGTGTGGGACACGGAACTGATAAGGCAATATTAGTTGGCTTGCTAAACGAAGAACCTGAAACCGTAGATCCGCTAAGTATTATTCCTCGCTATCAACAAATTGTCGAACAAAAACAAATTAATTTAGCAAAGCAAAAATATATTCCATTTTCACTAGAAACTGACTTAATTTTTAATCAAGATAAAGTATTACCTCATCATACTAATGGTATGCGATTTATTGCTTATAATGAGAAAAAAATTGTATTAACTGAAATTTATTATTCGATTGGTGGTGGCTTTATCGTTAATGATAAAGAATACGGTCAACCAAACGATACCATCGTTCATCCACCTTACCCTTTTGATACTGCCGCTGAAATTTTACATCATTGTGAGAAACATAGCATGACTATCGCACATATGATGATGGAAAATGAAAAAATTTGGCGTGAAGAAAATGAGATTAAAAAATCTATATTACACATTGCAGATATAATGATGGAATGTATCGAAAAAGGTTGTCGGACGCCAGGGACACTTCCTGGTGGTTTAAATGTTACACGTCGCGCACCACAATTATTTCAAAAACTAAATGCTGATCCCACCAATAAAACTAAAGCAGAAAATGTTTTAAATTGGATAAATTTATTTGCTATGGCGGTCAATGAAGAAAATGCAGCAGGTTCACGCATTGTTACTGCACCAACGAATGGTGCGGCAGGGATCATTCCCGCTGTTCTCGCTTATTACAAACAATTTTGTGATAACCCCACAGATGATGGAGTGATTAATTATTTACTCACCGCAGGTGCAATCGCTATTCTTTATAAAAAAGGTGCATCGATTTCGGGTGCAGAAGTTGGCTGTCAAGGTGAAGTTGGTGTCGCTTCATCAATGGCTGCTGGCGCGTTAACCGCCGTATTAGGTGGAAGTATTTGGCAAGTTGAAAATGCAGCGGAAATTGCCATGGAACATCATCTCGGCATGACTTGTGATCCGATAAATGGTCTCGTACAAATTCCTTGCATAGAGCGCAATGCCATGGGCTCAGTTAAAGCAGTTAATGCGGCACGATTAGCATTATTAGAAACGGGCAAACATATTGTTTCTCTGGATAAAGTCATTGCGACCATGCGCGAAACAGGAAAAAATATGATGACCATCTATAAAGAGACATCACTCGGCGGACTCGCGGTAAATGTGCCTGAATGTTAAATTTAATGGTAAAATAAACTAATGTGAATAAATTCATATTAGAAATTTTCGTATCAAATAACACAACAGTGATTAATTTATTTTTAAAGAAAGTTAAGAAGTTTCATAGCATAAAACTTCTTAACTTTTTTCTTTTTTAATTTTCACGATAAAATTATTTGTATTATAAATAAATCTTCATTTAGTTAAATGTCAAGTCACTCAGAATTCATTAACTACCTGATTTAATTCAAATAAAAGTATTGCAAGAAACAACTGTAAAATATCACCGTATTTTTACGGAAATGTGTAAAATCAAAAAAACTGGTATCTTGAAATTAGCATAAAAAATATAATGAGGTGATAATTATGCTAGGTTCAACCAATTCCCATCATTATGCTTTCATCGTAAACATTCCCCTCCCGAACAATAAAAACACTGCAAATTCGATTCTCGGAATTTTAGAGGCATATCATTTAGATGGTTTAAAACATCCTCCCATAGCAATGGTTTTTGTGTTAACAAAAAAATAGGCAGCCAAGGTGTGGAAATTAACACTGAAGAACTACAAGAGGCTGGACGTGAATATAATATCGAACTTGAAGTTTTGTTTTTTGATTGGAGTGGTCCAACTTTTCCTTACGGTACGGAATGAACTTTTGCATTGTCAACAAACAAGGAGTTTTGTCAAACGTTTTTCTGATGCAGGTTTTATACCCTACATTGCTATTGCTGATGCCGATCAAGGTCGACGTTCAACTATATTATCTGAAGATTTTGAAATTCATATTTTTCAAGCCATTGAAAATGAACTCACTGAAATCATACCAGATAGAGATGATTTATTGGAACAATATGGTCTTGTTCATGGAATAAGTGAAACTTTTTATATGAGACCAATCATTATTGGGAGTGGATATCGTGTCAATGCTGATGATACTTTTGGCGATATCAATAAAAAAACAAAAGCGATAGAAAAAGACATGCAAGCAAGAGTCGATTTAAGTCGTTTGGTTAACCCATTTGGTTGTTATTTTCCAGAACCAAATTTATGCCTAGATGCGATATTTGTATTGGAAAACAACATTCTGTTTGGACCGAAAAGTGCAGAGTTTTGTGGCTTACGCACGAGTATTATCGCAGCATTTAATAGTCAATTTAGTGAAACAGAAGAACAAGGATATGAAAAAGAGTCCATCTGGCTGATGAACCGTCACCAAGATCGAGGTAAGCTAGTTTATCCAGCATTTCATTTAACTACCGAGACAGATACTAAACGGTTATTTAAAAAAACTAACCAATATGATCCACAATCAGTTTTACAACATCACGCATCGACAAATACTGCTAAAAGTGTATTTTTAGCAAATCGTTACTTAAAAGATAAAAACGGTGGCGATAGTTTTGTGTTACTACGAGATTGTATTATCGATATATTAAATACTTTTATAGATAATGAACAAGATCTTGCGGAGGTGTTACTTGATCTTGAGCAAATCATTTTTGCTCTAGTCAATGGCGTCATTGAACATCCTTCACAAGTTGATGCTGATTTACTTCATCCTATGACTGCAAAATTTTTTGACACTATTTTTGATGTTTATAAAAAATCACTTTCTATTCATGAAAATAGAACGGCAAGTGATCTAGTCTATAGTGAATATACAGTAATTGATATGTGAAACACAGCGCTCGTAGTTGTGGGCCAAAACTATGATGTAGATTTAATAACCTGTAAATCAAAATATCAAATAAACTATGCGAGGGATCACACCTATATTTTATTTTTTATTTAACTGTATCATTTCATTAAAAGGTTTTACAACTTCAAATCATCTAAAATAAACAACGATTCACTTCATCAATTATCAAATAAATTCTCATTTAACTATTTTTCAATCAGTTATTAAAAACAGAACTATGCTGGCACATTTAATGCATACACCTCCTTGCAATATTATAAAAGCTCAACTAGATTTAATATGTTGTGATGAAAGTTGTATTGGTGTTATGAGTGACAAACCCGTTAATAAAAAAGTCTTCAAGCGTCTTATCGCGCCTGTGATTGTTCTCTTTGTTGCGATAGTTGCATCTTCTTTTTGGCGAGATGCCTTGTTTCAAATGGAATGGGAAATTATTCAACAATCGATTCATATTATTAAACATAGTGTCGAAGTTTTTACTTGGCTTGCCATAGCTTGGTTAGTTGTCCGTTTGATTGATGTCATTATTTGGAACATTTTAATAGAACAAAGAACCCATTATAAAGTGCCTAGACTAATTAAAGATCTAGTCGCTGCCTTTGTATTTTTTACTGCATTTTTAGGAATTATCAGTTTAGTCTTTTCACAATCTATCACGGGTTTATTGGCCGCATCAGGTGCCTTGGGTTTAGTAGTAGGACTTGCAATAAAAAATGTTATTTCAGATGTGTTTGATGGTGTGTCTATTAACATTGATAGACCATTTAAAATAGGTGACTATGTATTTTTACATGATAGGACGCTAAATATTACAGGAAAAGTTATCGAAACAACTTGGCGAACTACACGTTTTGAAACACCTTCAAATAGCATATTAGTCGTACCCAACAGCAAAATTTGTGCCATGGCTGTGAGCAATTTATCGATGAATAATCGTGCAAATTTTGAAGCGAAATTTTGTTTTCATGAAAATGTTTCAACAGAACGTGTATTAAGTTTATTAATCGCAGCGGCTAAATCATCATATGGTATCTTAGATACCCCCCCACCTGTTGCCAGAGTGAATAATATTACAGAAAATGGTATTGAATATTTAATAAGTTATTGGATTGAACCTGCCAAAATCGCACCCGGCATGGCCAAAAATGGTTTAGTTTCTCAAGTTGTTTATTTATCACGATTATCGAATATCCCCTTTGCCATGTCTAAACAAGAAGTATACATGACAAAATTAGAAGTTAAACTTCCAACAGAAGAACTAGACAGAAAAGAGTTTATTCAAAATACAAAAATATTTGAAAATTTAAATGATGAAGAAGTTGAACTCGTCACAACTCGTTCCACTGAATTAAGTTTAAAGGCAGGATCTATTGTCGCAACTTATGGTGAACAAGCAAACTCCATGTATATTCTCATTGATGGGTTATTATCAGTAATGATCCCAGTTGAAGACCATGATGAATTAGAGAGAATCACTTATCTTGCTTCTGGTGAATTTTTTGGTGAAATGTCACTATTAACTGGAGAACCTCGTTCCGCAACTATCATGGCAGAAACAAACTCAACCGTTTTGAAAATAGAAAAAAATGTATTAACCACCTTATTTGAAAAACGCCCTCTTTTAGCTGAAAAAATGAGTGCGCTAGTTGCAGAAAGACGGATGCAAAATATTCAATTTGAAGAAGAAATTCTCAATACTGAAAGACTCCAGCAAGAAACAAAATCAATTTCTGAAATGATTTTAGGTAAAATGAAAAACTTTTTCAGTGTATTAAGACCTAACAATGATTCTGATGGTAAGAAAATGCAATCATGAAAAAATTACCTATTGCAAAACCATTATATTACCGACTAATTTCCCCCTTGATTTTATTATTTTTATTAATTGTTGTCTTATCATTATGGGAAGGTAAAGTTTTTCAAATCAAATGGGCTGTTGTTCAACAGTCATTAGAAGTCATTCATGATAGTGTTAAAGTATTACTTTGGTTATCAACTGCTTGGTTAGTCGTCAGATTAATTGATGTAGTAATATGGACTTCAATGATTGAAAATCGAACGGGCTTTAAGGTACCTAGACTTATCAAAGATATCGTCGCAGGTTTAATATTTTTTATTGCATTTCTTGGTATTGTCAGTTTTGTATTTTTACAATCAGTGTCGACCATTGTTGCCGCATCAGGTTTTGTGGGATTAATTGTCGGGTTAGCTATTAATAACGTTATTGCTGATATATTTGATGGGCTATCTCTACATTTTGATCGTCCTTTTAAAATTGGTGATTTTGTTTTTTTACACGATTGGTCATTAAACATAGCAGCGCAAGTAATGGAAACAACTTGGCGAACGACACGATTTCAAACAGGCTCAAACAGTATTTTAATTGTTCCTAACAGTACACTCTGTCAGATACCAATTAGTAACTTATCGATGAATAATACAGCAAGTTTCGAAATTACTTTTTGTTTTAATCAATTTATAAATAGTGCAAAAGTTCTGGATATGTTAATGACCGCGGCAAAATCTGCTTACGGTATTTTAGAAGAACCAGCACCTTCTGCAAGAATAGAAAATGTAACACCAAACGGTATCAACTACATACTATCCTATTGGATTATTCCAGCAAAAACAGTTCCAAGCATGGCAAAAAATGGACTAATCGCACAAGTTATTTATTTAGCTAAACTAGCAAACATTACATTTGCTAGAAAAAAATCTGCACTCTATCTCACTAAAAAACCAAAAAGTGAATTTTCTCATGAAATAAATAAACATCAATTTATTGCCAATACCAAGATATTTAGATTTTTAGATGAGGAAGATATTAACTACATCGTCGATCATACCGCAGAATTAACTATAAAAACTGGGATGGAAATCACCTCTTATGATAAAGAATTGGATTCAATGTATATTTTAGTCGACGGTTTATTATCAGTGATGATTCCAGTTGGTGAGGAAAAAAAATTAGAGAAAGTCACCTATCTTGCATCAGGTGAATACTTTGGTGAAATGTCATTATTTACAGGTGAGCGCTCAAGCGCAACCATTATTGCAGAAACAAACTCAATCGTTTATAAAATGGATAGACAAATATTTATCTCCATTATTGATAAGCATCCAAAGCTGATGATAAAAATTAGCAACCTGATGGCAGAGAGGCGTTTACAGAACGAACAATTCCAACAAGAAATTCTCGATCTCGAACGTTTAGAACGTGAAAGAGAAACACTATCCGAGTATATCCTAAATAAAATGAAAAAATTATTTTCGGTATTAACTGGAAAATCCGAACAACATTAATTTTACTTGCAATTACTACTCATTATTTATCATAATATTCTTATTCTAAATTCACTTATGGATAAGTAAAGTCGTGAATTACAAAATAGTTTGCCTCTTATTTTCAATCATCATACTCTCATCTTGTACAACAATTGGTGCGCATTACTTACCACACGATCGTGCTTCTTATAACTCAGCTTTGGCTCAAAGTAATGATCAACAATTATTATTAAACTTAGTGAGATTAAAATATGGTTTAAGTTCATATTTTCTCCAAGTCAGTAATGTCACAGCACAATTATCTTTTTCTTCAAGCAGTACAGCTGGAATTGTTAGCCATGTTAGAAATGGCACATTCCCATTAAACGATTTATCGTTAAACACCAATTTAAGTTATCTTGAAAAACCCACTATTTCATATACACCATTACAAGATCAACAATTCACCGTCCAAATATTAACGCCCATTTCCGTAAACAAATTATATTTGTTACTGCGTTCTGGCTGGAGTTTTGCTCGAGTATTTCGAATTTGCGTGCAACGATTAGGCCCCCTACTCAATGCCCCTAGTGCTTCTCGACCAACCTCAAGTCATGCGCCTCAATACAAAACATTTGTTAATATGGTCCATTATCTACGTGAACTTCAACGTGATAATGACGTCGATTTCAATTTAACAAAAATCAAAAATTACATGGCCATCGATATTCACTTTTTATATCAACATCATCACCAACGTAAATGGCAACAATTATTGAAAATGTTACATGTAAATGGGCATTATCAAAATCTCATCTTTGTTTCATCTTTCGATATCAACCCACATGATAACATTATCCCTATTCGTACACGCTCTTTTTCAGGTAGCATGTATTATCTTTCTAAAGCTGTTGAAGTTCCACTCTCGGCATTTAATAGCGGTGCGGTTGAACACACTTATAGTTCAAACGGATCATTATTTGATTGGGCAAATGTGACTAAAGGGATGTTAGTCGTTCATTCCAGTTTAGCGCCACCAAGTGATGCTGCCATCGAAATAAATTTTAAAGGATTATGGTTTTATATAGCTAACAGTGACAATGATTCTAAATCGACGATTGCAATGTTGAATCAGCTATTTGCTCTGCAATCAGGAAAATTGCAATCTAATGCGCCACTTTTAACGATTAATACTTAATCCGCATCACTGATCCTTAAAGATAGATCGAGTGCTGAAATGTTTTTTGTTAAATCACCTAATGAAACATAAGTGACATTGGTTGATGCAATTTCTTGAATATTGCAAGCAGTAATGTTTCCTGAAACTTCAAGCTCAGCGCGGTTTTGATTGATTTTGACAGCTTGCTTAATTTCATCAAGACTAAAATTATCTAACATGATACGTGTGACACCCACATTTAATGCAATGTGTAACTCTTCTAAATTTTCAACTTCCACTTCTATTAATAGGTTTTGATTTATTGCCCTTGCCTTCTCGACTGCTTGTGCAATACCGCCAGCAGCTTTAATATGATTTTCTTTAATTAAAAAAGCATCATATAAACCAAATCGATGATTTAAACCGCCACCACAGGTTACCGCATATTTTTGCATATCACGTAAAAGTGGAATAGTTTTTCTTGTATCAAGTATTTTAGTTTTACATTCACCCATGAGTTTTTTATATTTATTCACTTTAGTAGCAATACCTGATAAGAGTTGTAAAAAATTTAAAGCCGTCCTTTCTGCTGTTAAAATGGCGCGAGCAAACCCAGTAACCTCACATAACAATTGATCTGCAAAAATTGTTTCCCCATCTTTGACATACCAATCTATTTTTATATTTTCATCCACTTGGTGAAAAACAGCTTCTGCAATATCACATCCACAAATGATTGCATTTTCTCGCGTAATCAATTTTGCAGAACATTTTTTAGATGTGGGTATAAGTGTTGCTGTAATATCACCTGATCCAATATCTTCAGCAAGCGCTGATTCAATAACTTTATTCCATGTCTTTTTTAACATTATTTTACTCGCTGGTGGATTATCAATTTGCCATCTCTTTGGGAAAAATCAACTTCTTTTAACGCACTCATACCTAATAAAATTTGATCATCTGTCATGCCGGGATTAAGTGCGGCGTTAACATTATGTAAAACAATTTTACCAATTTGTAATGTATCAATTCGTGTCGCATAAGTCGTCACAGCACCATTTGCTGTCATAGCCTGACCTGCGAAACCTCGCTTTAATCCTAACGATTGTTGCAAATGTGCGGGAATGACAACCGCCGTAGCACCAGTATCTAAAAGAAATTCAACTAATTTACCATTCACTTTTCCACTCACTACGTAATGATTATTCCAATTACGTTGTAGAATTAAAGTTCGAACACCACTTGTTTCATATGATTCGGGTTGTTGATTTGGATTTTCTTTTTTCTTTTCCCAATAACCAAAAAATACAGTCAATAAAATAAAGACACAAATCCATAAAGCAATAAACATGTATTTTGCATAACCACTTGTATCAATATTGGGTTGCTGTTCATCTTCATTAAAATCATTCATCAGATTTTACTTGATTTTTATCCCGTACTTTTTTTTGAAACTTGAGATTTCGATTTAACTTCCAAATTGGACCAGAGAGGCCATAGGCAATAAAACAAACAAATAAAACGATAGGAGGATCAATCGCGACTAATACAAACATTAACACTACAATTATCAATACGCTAAACGGCACTTTACCTTTGAAATCTAATTCCTTGAAACTATAAAACCGAATATTAGAGACCATTAATATGGCCGTGATAACTGACACAAATGCCACTAAGATAGAAAGAGATGAGCCATTAAGACTAAACTCATTCCCAGTCCAAACCATACTGGTAAGAATACCAGCAGCAGAAGGGATGGGTAGACCTTGAAAATGATGCTTGCCTAATCCGGTTTGAGTATTAAAACGTGCTAAGCGTAATGCACCGGCTGCCGCAAAACAAAAGGCGGCTAGCCAACCAATTTTACCCAAGTACATTAAAGACCACTTATACGTGACTAATGATGGCGCTAGACCAAATGCGACCAAATCAGAAAGACTATCATATTGAGCTCCAAAATCACTTTGAGTATTGGTTAATCTTGCTACGCGCCCATCCAGTCCATCTGCAATCATTGCAATGAAGATAGCTACAGCGGCAACATCAAAAAATCCCTTCATCGCAGCAACTACAGCGTAATAGCCAGCAAATAAGCCGCCAGTCGTGAATAAATTAGGTAATAGATAAATTCCCCGCATCCGCTTTTGCATGCTTGGTTCTTCTGTATTTGATTTATTTTTTGACATACTTTGTATCCGAAAATTTGTTTAAAATCATCACGCTTTCGTAAAATTGCGACTACAATTTAAGTAAGCGAGATGATAGCTTGCCTTGGGTGGGTTTTAAAGAAATTTTCATACATTTAGTTTTGAACAGTTGGAAAAACTTATTTATAATGCAGCACACAAGGACAACGGTCGTCTGTGCAAAAGCAATATAAACAACATAGATCAATAAGTTATGAAAGATGATGACGAAGATAAAGGCAAATCAGTGACTGCAGAAGTACATTTGCGTAAAAAGATATTAATTACAGGTGTTACCGATACTGGCGAAAAATTTCGTCCTAGTGATTGGGCCGAGCGTATGAGTGGTCAATTAAGTACGTTTAAAAAAAGACGTATACAATATTCCCCCCTACTACAACCTTCCATGAATCATGGTCATAAATGTATTGTTTTAGACCCTGCATTAAAAAATTCTAATCCTGAACTTTATGATTCAATCATGTCATTCGCTGAAACGAATCATTTAGTTATCAATGATGAAGATCAAGAATCTTAAAAAATTTTATTTTTATTAAAATAAAATGCCAGATTATATATCTGGCATTTCGATGTTTTTGGTGATCACGTTACGAATATGTTTCCAACGATGACTCGCTAATTCTTGCTGATGCGTTGTGTCATTTACAAAATTAGTTTCCCGCTGATTTTCTTTAGTATAGTGAATGCAAATGACTTCAACATTGGGTGTGTTTAAATAGGCCTGATACATGTTATTAATATTACTCTCAGTATCATCTACAAAAATAATTAATCGGGGTGTTGTTACTTTTAATTTTTGTAATAAACATTGCAACGCTTGTCCTTTATCTAAACCTGAAGTAAAGAAAACACCAAAATCATAAGACATATCACGTGACGGTTTATTACATAACGGAAAATCACCAGCAATACTCGGCACACCGGCAGAATTTTTTACACCTGTTTGTTGGAAAATTAATTGATTTTGATTATTGATAAATTTAGCATCTTGTAACTGTTGTAGTGTGACATCTTCCATCAAAGGACCACGTGATGTCTCAATAATCATTGGAATATTACTTTTAAGATAATTCGTTAAAGCAGGTAAAACGTGGGTAGAAGTAGGTGACATTTCACTCATCGCGAAAAGTAAAGTTTGAATTTTTAATAACTCACCAATGTCATGCGCCACTAACATGGGACTTTGAGGATTTTTTTGTAGAAGTTCACTTTGCCAATTATACCAGCCTACTCCGCCTAATCCTTGCACAGTCGTTAGTAATGTATCATCATCATCAAACACTAACAGAGAATTCTCTGCACCATATTGAGTGACTTTTGTTGTAATAAATTGATTAATTGCAACAAAATTATTCATCGTCACTATTGAAGAATTAGCTAAACAAACCGTGAAAGAAAATAAACTTAATATAAAAACAACGACTTTAATCATTTTATAGACTTCTATATCATTATAATTGCGCGGCATTATAACGATTAATACTAAATGATTCTACCTAAAAAAATCTCATGCATTTATTTTTAAACGTTCCCAATATTTCTCGTATAATCGTAACGCTCGATTACTGATATCAGTTTGGAATTGGCCATTTTTTAATATGCTGTGAGGTGGATAAAAATTAACATCATCTCTAAGAGATTTTGGTAAAAGCTTAACAGCATCTAAATTTGCTAACGCGTAAAAACTACTTAACATGACCTTTTTTTCAATTTCTTTTGAAATTAAAAAATTAATAAAACGGTAAGCATTATTAACATGTGGTGCACCTTTAGGTATCGCTAAACTATCTAACCATATGACAAATCCATCCTTGGGAAATATAAATTTAAGGTTTTTATTTTCACGGTGAGTATTAACAAAATCACCATTCCACATCATTCCAATGGTGATATCTTCATCTATTGCAAATGAATCAATTGCTTCATCATTAAATACTTTTACATTAGGTAACAGTTTTAGTAATAATTCATAAGCTCGCTTTATATCTTTTGGATTTTCATCATTAGCAGATAAACCTAACACTTTAAATGCCATCGAAAAAACTTCACGAGGATCATTAAGTAAGACAAGTTGATGATAATATTTTTTTTGCCAAAAATCCCGCCATCCAGAAATATCATCGTGTGGGAAAAATTTAGTATTTACAAATATCCCGGTGATCCCCCATTGAAAAGGCACGCTATATTGCCCTTTAGGATCAAACTCACCATGAGTAAATAACGGATCTAATTCTTTATAATGGCTTAGTTTATCAGTATTAATTTTTAATAATAAACCTTGCTTGCGCATTCTATCGATATAATAAGTCGAAGGCATAATGACATCATAACCTGGATTACCTGCAGCGGTAATTTTCGCATACATTTCTTCGTTACTATCGTAAGTTGAAAAATTAACCTTGATACCCGTTTGTTCTTCAAATTGATGAATAACATCATAAGGAATATCACTTGACCAGATATAAACATTCACAACTTGATTCGTCGCGAAAATGTGACAACAGAAAAAAAATAGAATACTTATTAATAGCCATCTCATATTTTTTTCCTCATGAAAAAATGCGAAATCAATACTAGGATTAATGTCACAAAAAACATCACCGCACATAACGCATTCACATCTGGTCTAACACCATGTTTGACCATCGCATAAATTTTTAAGGGTAAAATTTGAAAACCCGGACCTGAAACAAAGTAGCTAATTAAGACATCGTCAAATGATAACGTAAAACTTAATAACCAAGCTGTGATCACTGCAGGCAGTAAGAGCGGCAAAATAATTTTTTTAAAAATAATGACCTCAGATGCGCCTAAATCCAATGCGACTTCAAATAAATGATCTTCTAGGCTAGTTATGCGAGCATAAATAACAACAGCCGCAAATGGAATACAAAATGTAATATGTGCCAAAAGTAAACTCAAAAAACCTAGATGAATTTTAAATAAACTAAATAGTACTAATAATGAAATACCCAATACAATATCGGGTAAGACAATTAACATCATAATGATTCCATGACTTAATGAATGCCCGATAAAACGATATCGATACAAACTAATTGCGGCAAATAAGCCAATAAAACTCGCTAAGCTAGACGCTAATACCCCTATGATCAATGAATGAAGTGCTGCTACCCATAAATCACCATTTGAAAAAAGTGTTTGATACCAAGCTAGGGTAAATCCATGCCATATCATTGAATAGTGCGCATTATTAAAAGAATATATAATCAAAACAACAATCGGCAAATATAAAATAAAATAAATGAAACTCATGTAACTTGCGGCAATTTTTTTCATATAAAATCACTCCGCTTACCGTCTTCACTTTTAGCCCAATATAACCATAACATTAACATCATCAAGACTGTTAATACGATGCTAAGTGCCGCACCTTCAGGCCAATTTTGACTAGTGAGAAATTGATTTTCGATAAGATTCCCTAATAACATCGATTTAGCACCACCTAATAAATCAGGAATATAAAACACAGTCATTGCAGGAAAAAAAACTAAAATAACGCCAGCAATAATACCAGGCATGGTTAAAGGAATAATAATGCGTCTAAAAACAGTGAAGCCAGATGCGCCTAAATCTTTTGCT
This sequence comes from uncultured Legionellales bacterium, assembly GCA_964352985.1. GTDB lineage: Bacteria > Pseudomonadota > Gammaproteobacteria > JAHCLG01 > JAHCLG01 > CAYGUK01. The sequence continues at coordinate 3,782 of CAYGUK010000087.1, read as the reverse complement.
ACTTCAATGTAATGCGTTTCTAAACGTTCGATATTTGCAAACAAGGGCAAAATCATAAACGGTAATAAATTATAAACTAATCCAATTAATACTGCTGTATTAGTAAATAATAATTGTAATGGCACATGTATGATGCCTAATTTTAATAAAATAGTATTCAATAAACCTCGACTTTTAATTAAAGTGATAATGGCATAACTGCGCACAATTGAACTTGTCCAAAAGGGTAAAATCAAAAACACTAGCAATAAGTGTTTATAGCGCAAATTCACATTCGCTAAAAAATAAGCAAAAGGATAGGCAATTATCAAACACAAAATCGTACAAGTCGCAGCTATCGAAAATGATTTAATAAAAATCCGGAGAAAATCAAATTGAAAAATCGTAGCATAATGACTTAAGGTAAAATGAAAAGTTAAGGTCGTATTTGGATCGTTAGAGAGTAAACTGACTAACAATATTAACAAAAAAGGTAATACCCCAAAAATTAACAACCACGCTAAAAAAATAAATATAGTGGTATACTTAAACAGTCGGTCACTCTTCATAGGGCAATATCACTTCCCAACCAGTCATCCAATCTACCCATACTATTTCACCAATAGTATAAGCCAAATCTTCATCATCTTCGTCAAAAAATTCTGTTGCAGCAATTAATCGACCCGATTGTAATCTCACCATTAAATCAACGGTTGAACCCTTATATATTATTTCTTCAACTTTACCTTCAATCATTTGTGAAACATCGTCGACTTCGGTCCGATCTAAAACATGGCAATCTTCAGGGCGTACAACAACATGGACTCTATCCCCGATATTAAATTTCCTATCTGATTTTAAGGTGAGATTTAATCCTTCGACATTAACACTTACTTTGTTATCGCTAATATCTAAAATTGTAGTATCAAAAATATTTGCTTCACCAATAAATTTTGTCACCGTTAAATTTCGAGGTGCCTCATAGACTTCGCGCGGTGTGCCAACTTGTTCAAGTCGACCATCGAACAACACGCCAACTCTATCAGACATAGACAGCGCTTCCTCTTGATCATGCGTAACAAAAACAAAGGTGATCCCAAGTTGACGCTGCAATTGTTTTAATTCAATTTGCATATTTTTTCTGAGCCGATAATCTAGTGAGCTTAATGCTTCATCAAATAATAATACAAGTGGTTTATTAACAATTGCTCGAGCAATCGCTACGCGTTGTTGTTGGCCACCTGATAATTGTTTTGGTTTTCGTTGTTGATGAGAATTTAGTTTTACAATATCTAATGCATTATTCACCTTTTCTATAATTTCTTTTTCGGGTAATCCTTGGCAACGTAAACCAAAGGCTACGTTTTCGAAGACACACATGTGAGGGAATAAAGCATAATTTTGAAAGACTGTATTAACATGTCGCTTATTTGGAGAGATATTTAGAACATTTTGCCCAGCTATGTTAATTATGCCTTCATCAGGTTGATCAAATCCCGATAATAATCTTAATAATGTTGTTTTGCCACAGCCAGAAGGCCCCAACAAAGTGAGGATTTCACTTTCTCGTATCGTCAAAGTGATATCTTTCAATACCATATTGCCATGAAAAGATTTAGAAACATGCTTGATTTCAATAAGATTATTCATGCAGAACCTTATCGCTTTTATAAAGTGTCTTTATAGCCTAATGCACAAAAAATGCAAGTGAATTTTTGATTTACACATGTAAAATCAGTAAAAAGTGCATTATACTTAAATAAAGTACTTTAACGAAAAGTACTGGAGTATTTTAGTATGAAACGATTAATTAGCCTATTTTTTCTAATCAATGGATTATTACTGTGTAATCAAGTCCTCGCCTACACTTCGCCAGAATGCTATTTCAACGCTAAAGGTGATGTAAAAACTGTATGCCAAGAAGTTTGCAAAAATGTTGATCGATATTTAATTGCTCGTTGCGAATCTTTCTGCTCGCAAAACCCAGAAAAAATGTTTATTAACTGCATTAAGCAGGGTTGTTCAATTGGGGTTGATATCGATGTTTCTGATAATCCTGTTATCCATTATCGTGAATATAAAAAATGTCACCCAGATTATAAAGAAAAAACCGCCCCAGCGACGAAGCCGGGGAACGATTTATTTTGATCACATTAAACCTCAGTAACAATATTAATGCGACGAGATTTTACTTTTTCCACTTTAGGAATGATAATTTCTAAAACGCCGTTTTGTCCTTTCGCACTGATATTTTCGAGATCAGCACTTTCGGGCAAACTAAAACGTCGATAAAATTCGCCATATTGTCTTTCTACGCGATGATAACCTTTATCTTTTGTTTCTTCACTAAAGTGGCGAATTCCTTTAATCGCTAATGCACCATCTTCCATATATAATTCAATTTCTTTAGGATCAACACCAGGCACATCCATTAGAATAATATAACTTTCGGGTTTCTCAATAATATCCACTTCAGGCACCCATTTACTGGTGGCAATTGTAGAAGCATCTTCAGTCAACCATTTAGGTGAAATTAATCGATTTAACTCATCATGCATTTTTGATAAGCTATTTAATGGATTTTGATAACGATAACTCATTGTTTGTCTCCTCTACATAGTTCGCTCTGTTTACAATTTATAAATGGGGTTTGTCTAATTTTTTTCAACTATAAAAATAGGAAAATTTATTTAATTTTACGATTTACTTTTCATCTTTTAATATTTCATTAATGTAAATAGATGAAAGAATATCCAAAACTTACAGCTATTTGTTATAATACTTTCGAAATCCAAGTTACACTTTCCAAAAGGATAATTCTTATGTGCCGTTTTATTGCTTATTTAGGTCATGATATGTGTCTGGATGAAGTTTTGTTTAAGCCCATTAATTCATTAGTTAAACAAAGTATACATGCGCGTGAATTAGAGCATCCACTAAACGGTGATGGTTTTGGTGTAGGTTGGTACGATTTAGATTATCATGATGAACCAGCCCTTTTCACTTCGATACAACCTGCATGGAATGATCGGAATTTAAGATTCCTCGCACCGAAAATTCATTCCTCTTGTTTTTTTGCACATATCAGAGCGGCCAGTCATGGTAGTGTCATGCAATATAATTGTCACCCTTTTCAATATCGTCATTTTCTTTTCATGCATAATGGCACAATTAGTGATTTTAAATTAATGCAACGTGAAGTGAGACGTAATCTAAGTAATGAAGCTTATGATTGGATTAAAGGTCAAACGGATTCTGAACATTTCGCTGCAATTTTTATAAACGAAATTGCGCAATATGAATATCGTCCTTCATTAGATGAAATGGTTACTTCTTTAAATGAAACCACCAATAAAATTATCCATTATCAAAAAAAACATCCTCAATCAGAAACTACTTATATCAATTATGTGATCACAACAGGAAGAGAAATGTTAGCCATGCGTTATTCCTCTGATCCCAATGATGCAAGAACTTTATATTATTCAGCTGGCGAAGAATTTTATTACGAAAACGGAGCCTGCCATATGATGCCTCGGCAAAACTCATCAAATGGTGCTGTATTAGTAGTTTCAGAAAAATTAGATAATACAAAATCAGATTGGAAACAAGTTCCCGTCAACCATATTGTTACAGTTGACGGAAATCTTGCAATTAAAGAAATACCACTAATATTTAATTAAGGATAAAAATTAATCTTCAATGCGAACCATAATCACATCACAATCAGCATGATGCGCTACAAAATTAGCAGTAGAACCTAATAAAGCAGAAATTCCATGACGTCCGTGACTACCAATCAC
>CAYGUK010000086.1:0-17143 GCA_964352985.1 uncultured Legionellales bacterium | reverse complement strand
TTTTAAAGTGGGTGGGTCCATTTCATTTATTCAGCATAAATGCTGAATAGTTACATTTATATTTTACAAATGAAATACTTTTCTTAAATACGCTAAATAAGAGGGATCTTTACACATCGTTTTGTCGGGAGTATCTGATATTTTTGCCACGGGTTGATTATTACACTCAGTTAATTTAATCACATTTGATAAAGGCTTTACCCCTACGTCATTCGTGAGCTTGGTTCCAATTCCAAACACGGGATTTGTTCTATCATTAAAACGCCAAAATAATTCTAAGGCTAAACCGATACTCAACGCATCACTAAACACAAAGACTTTTGATTTAGCATTTATTTTATGTTTTGCATAATGTGCTAATATTTTTTCACCCCAATCAAATGGATCACCCGAATCATGACGTACGCCATCAAATAATTTACAAAAATATAAATCAAAATCATGTAAAAAAGCATCTATACCATAAGTATCGGTTAACGCTATCCCTAAATCACCACGATATTCTTGCTGCCATTTTTCAAAAGCAAATTTTTGCGAATCAACTAAACGGGGCCCACTCGCTTGACACGCTTGAATATATTCGTGCGCCATCGTGCCATGAGGTTTTAAATTATATTTTTTGGCCAAATAAACATTACTTGTTCCAACTAAATTTTTTGGTAAATCCCGTCTTAGTGTATTTAATACCTCTTCATGCCAATCACGTGAAAAACGTCTTCTTGTTCCAAAATCAGAAAATTTAAATTCACCAACAGGCGTACTCGTTTTAACTCGTTCGATTTTTTCTTTTAAATTATTACGTCCTTCTGTTAAATCTAAGTCAGGATAATTTGCTTGCATGAAAACTTCACTAACGATAGCAAGTACAGGGACTTCAAACAATATCGTATGTAACCAAGGTCCTTTGATAATAATTTCAAAACCATTATGTGTGCTAACAGTGATAAATTCTCGATTTAATTTAAATACTCTTAAGAAATCAATAAAATCACTTTTAAAAAAACGAAATTGTTTTAAATAATTTAATTCACTTTTTTTTAAATGTAATTTGCAAAGATGATCGATTTGATGATTAATTTCATCGGTATAAGGCACTAAATCTATTTCCGCATCACGACATTTGAATCGATATTCAACCATATTTCCAGGAAATTGATGTAACACCACTTGCATCATAGTGAATTTATATAAATCGGTATCAAGTAATGTATCGATAATCATGATAACTCCTCCACCGAGTTAATAATTTCTATCTGATAGTTTTTCATTTCTGAAATAGCACTTTCGATAGTTTCACAGGAGATACCTCGACAGGCATTTAAATTTAAAATGACTGAAAACTTAGCTTTTGCTAATTGCAAAGCAGTAGTTTTGACACAATAGTCCAGAGCAAGACCACCAACAATCACTGTTGTCACTTGATGAAAAGACAAAAACTCAATGACACCGGTGCTTTGTTTTTCTTTAAGATCGTGATAGCAAGCACCATAAGGATGTAAATTTAATTCAATGCCTTTCCACACAAAAAAATCATATTGATTTGGTGAGGGTAAACCAGATAATAATTCAAAACCTTTAGTCCCCACTATCGCATGAGGTGGCCAATAACAATCAGCATTTTCTGCTGTTAGCTCACTTAAGGGTGGATGAGACTCATCTGCTATCCAAATTGCTTTTGGATGATGCGCATCTTTCGAACCTAAACGAAAACGTGCAAATAATGCTTGTTCATTTAATTCACCTACGATTTCATCACCCTTTGGAACAGGTAATTCATTTGCACACAAAGGTGTAAAGGTATTTTGCGCATCGACATCAAAACTGGCAATTTGATTTTTCTCTGGAAGTTGGATCACGTTAACCATCTTATTAATGAAATTATTTTCATTATACTCATTGTTTACTAGCAAAAAAAGTATAGAACACCGGTACAACTAATAAAGTTAAAACAGAACCAATGGTTAAGCCACCAATTATCACTATCCCAATTTGATTTAAGCTTTCATGACCAGTACCTGAAGCATAAACAAGTGGAAATGCCCCAAATATCATTGCGCAAGATGTCATTAATACAGGACGTAAACGAATACTAGCGGCTTTTACTGCTGCGTCAAATTTACTATGACCTTCATGTAATAAATGGTTAGCAAAATCAACAATTAAAATACCATGTTTTGAAATTAAACCAATCAACATGATCAATCCAATTTCCGTATAAACGTTAAATGTCGAGTGTGTTAAAGTCATCGCAATTAACGCGCCAACTAAGGACATAGGTACGGAAATTAAAATGATAAAAGGATCCGTGAAACTATTAAATTGCAATGCTAACATTAAATAAATTGCAATGAGCGCAAAAATAAATAGAAAAGCAAGTTGGCCTTGTGTTTTAACAAACTCTCTTGATGTTCCTGAAAAATCATATTTCATTTTATGCGTCATTATGTTTTTTGCATTTTTTTCAAGAAAATTTAACACTTGTCCCAAGGTATAACCATCTTGCACATTTGCGGTTAAGGTTGCTGAACGCAATTGTTGAAATTGATTCAGTGCTTGTGGTGCTACCACGCGCTTAAATTTCATTACATTTGCAAGCTCAACTAATTGACCACTTTTAGTTCTCACTTTGACTTGACCGATCTGCTGTGGACTTTGTCGAAATTTCTGAATTAATTGCGGCACAACAGGATAACTATGTCCATTCATACTAAACCATTGTGGGATAGGTCGACCTAATAAGAAATTCAGTGAATCGGTGACTTGTTTTATTGTTACACCAATTGCACCAGCTTGGTGACGTAAAAATTCAATATTAAATTGTGGTTTATTCATTTTTAAATCAGATTGCACATCTACAATCCCGGGATAATGAGATGCTTTTTCCATTAAGCGCTGCATAGCATAATAAAGCGGTGTGTAACTGCCCGTTGTTTGTAAAACAAAATCAACCTTCCAGGTTACGCCTGTTATATCAAGTAAAGGTGGCCTATTGATCGCAAATAATTGCATGCCTTTAATGTTTTTCATTTTCTCATTAACTAATTTAATCAATTCTTTTTCACTGCGATCTCCTGGCTTAGGTGATCGCATGACTAAAAAGCCAACGATCTCATTAACATAGTTAGGCTCACCACTCACCATGTTGACGTTATCAAATTCTTTTATTTTTTCAAAGATTTTATCTAACTTTAAGGCGATTTTTCGAGTCGCGTTGATATTGGAATTAGTTGGTCCTTTGCCAATAACTAAAATAACACCTTGTTCAGTATCGGGAATTAATTGTGAATTAGTTTGACTAAACAAATAATAACCTAAGGCAAAAATTAAAAGTACTACAATTATCATAATATATCGTAAACGGATAACTTGATTTAAAATTGCTTTATAACTAGAGGTTAATAATTCACAAAATTTATCGACTACTTTGGCAAATACTGATTGATTTTGCATGGAAGTTAATAATTTCGCACACATCATTGGCGCAACCATGAGTGCAAAAATACCAGAAAAAATAATAGTCCCTGCAATGGTAAAAGCAAATTGGTGGAATAAAACGCCGGTTAATCCACCTGTAAAACCAATAGGAATAAATACCACCGCGACAGTTAATGTCATCGCTACAACTGGCAGAAAAATTTCTTTTGTACTTTTAATCGCTGCTGTTTCTGGTGATAAGCCTTCATCAATATGACGATGTGTATTTTCAACCACAACAATTGCATCATCAACCACTAATCCAATTGCTAATACTGCAGCCAAAATCGTTAATGAATTCACACTATAATGCAAATGCGCCATCAACATGCAAACGGCAATTAAAGAAAATGGAATGGCGATGACTGGAATTAATATCGCGCGTAAAGATCCTAAAAATAAAAATATCACAATTAACACGCAAATGACTGCAAGCCAGGCGGTATCGCTAATCGTTTTTATGGCTTCTTTTGAAATATTCGCCACATTCCAAACTAATGATGAATGAATTTGTGCGGGTAGCTTTTTATTAATTTCAGGAACCATTTTTTGCATGGCTGCTGCAACAGCAATATTATCCGCAGATTCATTTGGTACCACGCCATAGATAACTGCGGGCGAACCTTTTGTGACAACTAAATCTCGATAACTACTCGCCCCATATTCTGCGTATCCAATATCTTTTAATCGGATTAAGTGATCATGTTCATTTTTAATAATTAAATCATCGTACTCTGCTGGGGTGGAAAGTTTGGCATTGATTGCACCAATATTATATTCTTCATTTGATGTATGAAGACGTCCAGCGGCAATTTGCACATTATTATTGAGTAGTGCTTGTTTAACATCAAGTGGCGTCACATGTTGCGCAGCCATTAATTTTGGATTTAACCAAATTCGCATCGCTAATTGTTGATCGCCGTGTGAAAAAATACCATAAACACCTTTGACTGTTTCTAATTGTGGCTCAATGACTCGATGAAAATAATCACACACTAGAGCCAACGGTAATGTTTTACTGTAATAATCATAAAAAATGGCTGGCGTTAAGGTGAGTGTTCGTTCGACTTGTGGACTAAATGCTTCTTTAGGTAGTTTCCACTTAACCGAAGAGACCCGCGCTGAAACTTCTGTTAAAGCGTTATTAACATTCACACCGTCTTTAAGACGAATTGTAATATCACTTTTACCTAATTGATTTGTAGCCACCATATAATCAATCCCTTTCACACCACTGATAGCAGCTTGAATAGGTGTAGAAATATAAGACTCAATCGTATCAGCGCTGGCGCCAGGATATCTCGTATCGACTTTGATCACAGAACTATTTACTAACGGTAATTCTCGAATAGGTAATTGCATAAAACCTAAATAACCAAAAAGCATTAACGCAACAGAAATGGCAATAGCAGCAATTGGTTTTTTAATAAATAATTCAACAATACTCATTTTATCGCTTCACTTTTTTGTTTTTTATCGATAACAGCCATGCCATTGTGGATTTTTACTCGACCTTCACTCACAACAATATCGCCTGGTTTTAAGCCTTTTACCGCAATTAGATTATCACGTTGTTCGCCGAGTTTAATATTGGTTAACACTGCAATACCATCTTGTACTTTAAATACTGTTGAGCCAGTCAATTCATAATTGACAGCGGTGAGAGGGATTGCAATCACTTTTTCTGTTTCGGTAAATGTTAAAACCACATCGCCATATAATCCCGGTATCAAGGTTTTTGGTACATTTTCCAATTCGGCTCTTAACATAATCGTGCGATTATCTTTATCAATGATTTTATCTAATGCAAATACTTTTGCATGAAACACTTTATTAGGATAAGCCGGCGATTTAATTGTAACTTGTTGACCAACGGCAATGTGATTTAAATATATTTGTGGAATTGCAAAATCGACACGTTGTTTATCTAAATTTTGCAATGGAATAAGGGGATCACCAATATTAACATATTCCCCTAAAAACGCGCGTTTTAATCCAAGCTGACCATCGAATGGTGCTTTGACTAACGTTAAATCAATCAAGGCTTTTGTTTTTGCGACTCTTGCTTTTGCAATAAAATAAGCGGCTTGTGCTTTTTCATCTTCATAGGCAGAAATAGAATTGTCTTTGACTAAAACTTTAGTTTGCTGGTGATGAATTTGAGTCAATTTTAAATCAGCTAAATCTGAATCTAATTGTGCTCTTAGTGGATAGGGATTAATTTGATATAGTGGATCGCCCACTTTAACTATTTGCGAAGATTTAATATAAACTTTTGTAATTCGTCCGCTTGCTTCAGCTCGGATCATCACACCATTAATGGCTGAAACTGTGCCAGTCGTTTCAATTTGTTTATTCCAAATATAATCTTTTACCGTGGCAAACCCAACATAAGCTGCCGATACTTGTACAGTATTTTCAGCAAAATTAAAGGAAACAAAAAAAAATAGAATCAAATATAAAAATAAACGATAAATCCCCATCCATTTTATTATCATTTCCTCTCCATTGAAAAAAATATCAAACTACCGTAATCATACTCCAAAAGACATAAATAAGGCAAAGGCAATACTCAATAGTTATTGCCTTTGTCTGTTTATTTTAGGCCAAGCCATTAATTCACTTAGTGATTTAAGTATCTTGATATTCATCAAAATGGATTTTTTTAGCATAAGCAACCATATAACGTTCTAACTCGACAGCTGAGATATCTGGTACTTTATGTAAAGTACGTATTTTAAAACTATTAAGCTGCTCTAATTTTTGATGATTTAAATTTATATATGTTTCGTTTCGTTCATTTTGAAATAACAATAAAAAAGCACCGGTCACGATAAAAATGGAGGCTAAAATTGAAGGATCAATAACAAAAATTGGATTATTTAGTTGTAAATAATCTAACATTAAAACAAAAACACCAATAAACATTAATGCCAAGCAAAAAAGACGATATTTAGAATTGAACCGTTTCATAGTACCACCACACCATTTGTAACCCACGACAACTAACTTGTAATTTCCCAACACAACAATAGAATGTTACAATATAACCAATTATCAACTATTTATAACGTTTATATTTCGATAAGCCAGGTGTTTAGACAATATCAAATAAAAAAAAGTTCACGCGTGGAAATATATTCATTAAATACGAGCCTGAGTTGAAATTACGATATAGTTCATTCAACATTACTGAGATTGATAACGTTTACATTTTAATTTATGTAAAAATCTAACTAAGCACATTGAAGTGTTGGTGGTATATCATTCAATATTAATTAAAATTCCCTTTAATTCTATCTTATCAGGCGCTAATTTAAGCTCAGCCTTACCTGCCGTAAGATGGAATGTATTCTGGGAAACTAGTGTGGATGTTCCCTTAGTCGCTAAAGTATTTGCTTGTTCAATGTTAATATTCTGATCTTTTACAATAGTGGTTACATAATCATTGTTTGTCGTAATATTATTATCTCTTTGTGCTTTTAGTGTTAATAATTCTTGATGAGCACTATCGTCAAAACGGATTTCATTAAAGTGGTCAGACTCATCACTACCAATAGTGTGAGTTTTGATACCACTCACTTGTTGTGATTCCGGCAAGGGATAAATTGGAGAATTTACGCCATTATAAACTGATCCAATAATCATGGGTTCATCGATATTTTGATGACAATATTGTATTAGAACTTCATCACCTTTTCTCGGAATAAATTTCATTCCCCATTCTTTACCCGCAATCGGATTTGCTGTTCTAACCCATGTGCTACTATGCTCATTAAATTGACTACGTCTATCCCAGGGAAATTGAATTTTTACTCTTAAATAGGGATCACAAGCGACCACTTTACCTTTTGGTGTGGTAACTGTTGCACTAGAAACCCCTTTAATTTTAGGTTTATTGATGATTTTCATGGCATAGGGAAAGGATGTTGGAATGACTGTCAATTGGTTTTGATACAATTGCACGCTTGGTTGAATCTCATGAGAATCACTTAAATGGCTGGTATCACTGATTTGATATTGAATATGTTGGATATAATATTTTTCAATATTATGCGTATTAGATTTTAAATTAAAACGTTGTCCTGCGCGCATTTTTGGGTAATTCCCTTTCACCTTAATTTGGTTTGCTTGCCAATCAAAAAAATGTTGAATCAATTCTGCCGTTTTCTGATTTGCGTCATTTTGTTTCGAATCGTTTGGCCAAAACTGAAATTCACCGAATAATAAATTTTGTTTGCTCGAGGTTGTGGCGATGAATTGTTGAGTCGGTGATTGAAAATCATAGCTTTGAACTTCTGTTTTGGTTGGCATGATTGCAGTCGATGATTGCCAAAAATGAAAGTGTGCTTGATTATCATCGCTGTTTCTAACATAGCAATCTTGCGGATAATTTGGCAATGTTGCAACATCATCATAAAAAATGACTTTATGTTGTTCATTGCTGTGAATGATAGTATAAAAAATTCCGGTTTCACTTATGAGTCGAGCTATAAAATCCCAAGTACTCTCATTATATTGAACAGTAAAAGCTATTTTAGGATAACTTTTCGTTAGTTGACATTCATAAGCATTATTCTCACATTCTTTTAAAAGTAAATTAATGATATCGATAACTGATAACTCGATAAAATGTCGACAGTCACTATTTTGCATCAGAGGAAAAAACCAAGGTGAAATTTTAAAACGCCAAGCAACTTGTTTTGATTTTTTTGCCGCCGATTTTTGTACTTGAGTGATTAAGCCATTAAAATATTCTTTTTCACCTTTCGCATGATTAATCGTGACAAATGCCTTTTGACCGATAAGGTTATCTATAATCCCCCCCCCTTCACTAGTACTAATCCCATCACACATAAATTCAAATGGACAGGATAAACTTTGCTGACCTTTAAAATGGGTTAGCACAATTTCATTTTCAGGTACGTTTGGAATGACTATTTTTAAAAGTCTTTGTGCTTGATTTATAAAATAAGACATAAATATACCGCATTAACTGGTTATAAAAATGCATTTTAACATTATACAAAATTAATTAACAGATAATAACGGCGGATTTTGTATGCTTTTTATCTGGCTATTTATAATCTTGCTGCAAAATATAATAGGATTCAACATCCAAATAGTCCCCTTCTTTTTTAACTTCTTGGACCAATCTAGCTTGATATTGCATGCCTGCTTTTTTCATGACGCGTGCTGAAGCGGGATTAGTTAACATATGTTCAGCATAAATTTTATTAAGATTTAATGTCTTAAAACCAAAATTGATCACTGCTTTTAATGCCTCAGTCATGAAACCTTGATTCCAAAACTCTTGTGATAACCAATAACCCACTTCGGCATTATTATTTAGCGTTTTAGTTTCTAATCCAATAATACCAATCGGTTGATTAATTTGTTTCGAGTAAATTGAAAAGGTATAAATATGATCATCATCACTATGTTTATTATGGTGTTCTGTTTTTTTGATCCATTCTACGACTGAGTCTAAAGTACAAGGAAATGGGATACGTAAAGTAGTTTGATATATATCATAGTTATTGGCACGCTGACTAATAATTTCAGCATCGGATATCGCAATTATTTTTAAAGTTAATCTTTCAGTTCCCAATGTATATTTTTGCATGATGATCTCTTTAACTTAATTTTGACATAACGGCTGCAATAACACCTTTACCATCAGAATGTAATAAAGTTGGTTTTTTTACATCATAATAATAAATTTCATCAATATTAAATCCTACACGAGTAATTAAATTTGCCAAATCTTCTTTTTTGTAAACATGAAAAAAATCCGGACAATATGGTAAATCTTCTGGTGGACAAACTTCACGTAAATTATAAATTTCACCAGGATAGGTTATCCCTTTTTTTACATTTTCTTCATATTGTGGCAATAAGGAATGAACAAAATTAATATAAATGGAAGCAGTATTTAAATAAAACTTTCCCCCTGGTTTTAGCGCATGATAAATTTTTTGTAAAGCTAATAACGTATTGTCACCATTAATGAAATGAAATACAAAACAGCTATGCATGGCATCTATACTGTTTTCATCGAACTCAATACAAAATGGAAATTCGCCTGCGACAGTTCGTAATCGACTTAACTTATCTTCAGGAACTGATTGTTGCAAAATAGATAAATGTTCTGAGGATAAATCAATTGCAATAATGTCATTCTCAGTATTTTGCAGAATTGGTAAAGTATTAACACCATAAGCAGAACCAATATCGACAACCTTACCCTTAAACTTTTTACAATCTTCTTGAAAATTTGCAGAAGCGCCATCAATTTCTGTAAACATGAATCCTGTTTTATTTTTTGTCGCAATACGACCTTCTTCTTCATTTGGCCAAAAACTCATTTTTCACCTCAATATAAATGACATCTATGAAGCCCAACAAAAATGGGCAATATCGAAATGTTAAATATTAAATTACGGTGAATCTAATATTAATTAACTGAATCTAAAATAATGATTCCTGCATAGCTTAACTTACTTCTGTAAGAAAATAAACAATCAGATAGTATTGACTAGATATGCAGAACAACAATGAAATAAAAAGCTTAAAACCACATTATCCCATCGATTTAACAAAATAACGAACCTGATTTTTCACCTTTAATCATAGAGGCAGTATCAAACTGAGTGTCTGATTTAGTGTGACAGCAAAGACTAATAATGCCAACCAATGCATGAAAATCATTAGGATTTTTTGTTAGCTTTTGAAGTTCGTTAATTTGGTAAATGATTTCTACTCTCTTATATTATAAGTTTGAAAGATTAAAAGATAATTTATCGAGTATTAAATGTTTAGTGTCCGTCATTTCGCACTAAAATCATTAAGGAGGGAAATCCATATTGGTATTTTTTTATCAAACTGAGATTCTGAATTTATTAAATACTGTTTAAACTAGGATAAGCGATGCTTGGAAAAAATTTGTAATAGATCAGCTGCTTCAAATCATTTGCCATTTAATCCCCTTAATCACTAATGAATAGTTTAATACATTTATATTTTGTAACTATTCACCAAATTCAAGCTAAAACATAGAAACTCTGAAAAGAATAGACTTTCCTTACACGATGGGGATTCTAAAGGGGAGAATTGCGATTCTCCTCTTAAGTGCCCTTAGCCTGGCTTTTGCCAGGTTAGACAGTATTATCAGGGTAACTATTTAGCATTTATGCTGAATAGTTACATTTTTTTTTCTTACTTCGCAATTGAGGTAATAAATGTTGGACTGAATTATCTTCCTCTGGTTTTTTATCGTTTTCTCCCCTTGGCCCAAATATTAAATAATTTAATACTTTTTTATTTTCATAATAACGCAGTGAAATTTTCGAATTTCGTCCTGTTGAACAACTAAGTCGAAGTATGTTTTTAAATATAATGTTTTCTTTAATCATAAAAGGCTTCATTTGTTTTTCTACTATCACTTTATCAAAGTAATCTTGTAACTTGGGCGCTAAAACACTAAGAACTTTCCGTACTTTATCTTCACCATGCTGGTAATAAAGTTGCGGCACTCTAACAATCAACTCAGCAGAATATTGTTCTTCGGGATACTGCATAAAAACTGATTGCAATGTAGTTAATACATTTAGTGTGATGGGATCTAGTGATCCTTCAGCCATTGGATTTACAACACAACAAAATTGAAGAAACATGAATAACTTATTTTTAGTTTCATTAATAATTTGATCAAATTCACCCTCCTCAACATAATCCATATGAAATGGTCTGGCTTTATTCTTAAAAAGAACATCTATAATATAGTGAAATGATTCGTGTATAAAAGTAGCAACAATATTTTCTAAGTTCTGACCTGGATTATATAAAATATAAATTGTATCATCAAAATGGTAATATCCTAACAAGGACGAGCATTCTTTTATAAGCGTTTTATCAAAATCTTCTTTTCTTAGAAGATAAATTTTAAAACCTATCCTTTCTGCCATGTAATTCGTGACATTATCTTCAGCAATGGTGATACTTCTAGTTAAAGAAGGTTCGGAACTTAATTCAAAATGCTTTTCCTCAGATAATTTTTCTTCAGACTCTTTTGAATACTCTACGTCATCAGCATCATCACTGTTTCTTCCTGAATTACTATTATCTCTCAATTTCCTAGCTTCGGCGGATACTCGACCAACACTTTCTATTCTATCTTCTAAATTTTCTCGACCCTTATTAGAGTAAGATAAATAAGCTAAAATTGAAAATAGTGATTCGCAAACAGGTAATGTTTCACATGCGTTATTCAATGCTCTAATAAATGCTTTGTAATCTTTTTTATTTAGTTGAGTATGTAGTACTGATTCAAGAATAGCGATGGAACAAATCTGTGAAATAGGTTTTTTTCTTTTTGGATATTTTTGTGTGATATTGCCCATTTTGGCCCAACGTGATAGTAATTCAGGACAAAACGCTGCTTGATCTTTCGACGATAAGAATTCCGCTTCGGTATTCCTATACAATATCGCTATGTTTTTTGGGGTGTCACCCGCTTTATTTTTTTCGGAGAATAATCGCTCTTTGTCAGAATTTGGCAGACACTCAATTAAATAGTTCAACTTTTTATTTAATATAAAATGTAATATATTATTTCCATTTTGATCTTTAGCTTTCAACAACTCAGGATAACAATCTAAAATTGCTGAGAATAGTTGTTGGTGTGCTCTTCTCTTATTATTAGAGTTGCAAAACTCAACCAAGTCAATAAATATTGTAAAAGATTTAAAAAAATTCGATTCATTTAAATCAACGAGGTCAACCAACTGAGAAAGATTTTCTGCTATATCTCGATCTATCTGGTCATAATTAACATTTGCTTTATTCAAATCTTCATAGTTTTTAAGTAATTTTTTTATTATTAAAGTTATTTCAACATCTTTTTCATTAATCATTTTTATTCTTATTATTGTGCTAGTTTTTTAATTATTTTATCTTAAATCAAGTTTAAAATAGTGCTCAATAAATTCACTATAATGAATGATTAATTTTCAATATCGTACGAAGACCTTAAAAAAATATAATAAGATAACCTCTGTTAATTTTTCCAAAATTCATCGCTGTATTGAGGTTTTGCTTCTACCATTTGGATCTCTATAATTTTTTCGTTGTGAAATGTTATTAAATATGCCGCGAAATTATGAAGTGATTTTGCATTTCTATTAGCTTGAATTTCTATCATAACAAGTACCTGAAAAGCATTGATCTCATTGATTTGTGTAATTTTAATAGTAGGTTTTACTGTCTCAACATCAAGCGATTTTAAATTAGTGATTAGGGCCAAACTGCCTTCTATTAAATTTACCCCTCCTTCACGGTTAGTCATATAGCTTTTTACATTAGTATCTAATAATTTATCCAGTCGAACAAAATCTGCTTTTGAAAAAGACTTCATGAAGCTTTCCGTTAATTCAGAAAGTTTAGTTTTTATCTGCTTCATTTAAATATTTCTCCCAAAAGCTTAACATCATTTCTTGTTCCTCATCGGTCATTTTACTAAACCATTGTTTCGCTACTTGTTCAACATGTTCTTGATTAAGCCGAACAACTTGTTGCCCTTTTGTTAAGAGCTGAACTTCGACAACACGTTTATCTAATTTAGATTGAACTTTCTTGACATATTTTTTATAAATTAAGCGATCGACCATTTGTGTAATATTCGCTTTTGAAAAATGTAGAACCTTTGCTAGTCCACTCATGGTACAAGGTGTATTATCACCAATCGCCAGAATTATTTGTAATTGTGCCGTGCTAATATTGCCGGCTAATTTTAAAAATGCTTTTTCAGATCCTAAGGTAGCTTCGCGCATTTTACTATTACAAATTAAAAATCGTTTAATTCGATCTTGTTGAATATTGTCTGATTTTTTTTTCATGTGTTGATTCACTGTAATCTTTAAAAAGGCGTTCCCAAATTATCATCTGATTTTACAAGATATAAGCCCAGCAATTCTCTATCGGCAACATCTTTAATTCTATCGTGGCGAATTTCATTAACCTTATCTCCACCTTGTTGCAAATTTTCTAAATATGACCAGAATTTTTTTTCATCTTCTTTTGATTTAAGCCATGTTATACCAATACTCACCACATCATGTTGATTACTGATATTCACACCATTTAATACTCGCACCGGTGATGGAAATCCTTGATAATATGTTTTATTATGAAGCTCAATTTTTTTATCGCACAAATCTTCAGGTAACCAGGATTCATAAAAATCAGCAAACATTTTATCTTGTTTTAAGTGACCACGTAGAACAGAGATCATAAAGGGTTGATGCGCAATTGCGCCTTGTTGAAATAGCGCTGATAATATTTCTTGTCTTTCTTCTGCTGTTAATTCATTAAAGCTTTTATCAGCTTCGTTAAAATTTTGATCGTTGAAATGTTGCCAAAAGGTTTTCGCATTTTGTTGCATGTTTATCTCCTTTTTGGGGGATATTAAATTAGTTTAGTTAATTAATCAAATTAATTTATTGGGTTTAGATTAGGAGATTGAATATGATATATGTGGAAGAGTTGATTTTTTTTGAATTGGCGGAGAGGATGGGATTCGAACCCATGTGGGATTGTTTAAACCCCCAACCGATTTCGAGTCGGCGCCGTTATGACCACTTCGGTACCTCTCCTGTTATTAATCGACATTTATTTTTATGCGATATTAATATATTTAGAAATTAATCGATCTTGATACCTAGACGCTCGGCTACGATTTCGTAGGATTCAACAACATTACCTAAATCACGGCGAAAGCGATCCTTATCAAATTTTTCTCGGGTATCAGCATCCCAAATACGACAGCCATCTGGTGTAAATTCATCACCCAATAAAATTTCACCTTGATTACGGCCAAATTCTAACTTGTAATCGACTAATAACATATTGGCATCAAGGAATAATTGTTTTAAAACTTTATTCACATTAAAACTTTGTTCGATCATTTGTTTGACTTCAGTTTCACTTGCCCAATTAAACGTGCGAATATGATATTGATTAATCATAGGATCGCCTAATTCATCTGACTTGTAAAAAAATTCAAACGTTTGAGGTTCTAATTCGATACCTTCTTCTAGACCAAGACGTTTACATATTGAACCTGCGGCTATATTACGAACCACACACTCAACGGGGATCATATCCATTACTTTAACTAAACTTTCATTCTCGGAAAGCGTTTTTACAAAATGGGTTTTAATTCCGGCTTGATGTAATTTATCCATGATAAAAGCATTAAATGAATTATTCACTTTACCCTTGCGTTGTAGTTGTGCTGTTTTTTCAGCATTAAACGCAGTAATATCATCTCTGAAGTGCATGATTAAATGCGATGAGTCTTCAGTTTTATACATGGTTTTCGCTTTACCACGATAAAGTTGCTCGCTTCGATTCATAAAATGTTACTCCAAGCAAAAATTAATGCGCAATTTTAGGTAATACTTTGGTATTGGTCAATTTAGCCTGATGATGATAGTTAGGTAATTGAGGTTTTTGCGCCAAAATAGTTTGTGACAAACTACCAGGTGGGATCAATGAAGGTTGCCCTGTTTGATTTTGATTAGGAATATTTGGGATGGGATATTGATCGTGAATATTCGCGTCACTTAAATCACCAGGTATGATTAAGCGATGGCCACTGTGACTAGTCAGATAAGCTTTATCTTGCGATTGTTCAAAGCTCGCAACTGATTTATTGAAGTTAGCACAACTTGTTAAACCTAAAATAGTGGCTGTTACAACAAAAGATTTTATTAGATTTCGCATAATCATTTTTCCTAGTAAGAATTAATTTCAGCTTTTTGCATAGCTTCGCGTAATGTTTCGTGATATCGAGAAGAAAGCGGCGTTAGAGGTAATCGAATACTATTTTGCACAAAACCCATTTCAAATAAACACCATTTAACGGGAATCGGATTTGCTTGCACAAATAATTGTTTATGAAGTAACGCTAATTTTTCATTTAACATTTGTGCTCGAGCATAATCACCGGTCAATGTTGCCGCACACATTTGACGCATTAAACGAGGTGCAACATTCGCAGTAACTGAAATCACCCCTTTTCCACCTAACATCATCAGTGGTAATGCCGTGGCATCTTCACCACTATATAAATTTAAGCTATCGCCACAACGAGAAATAATTTCTTGCGCACGCGCCATGTCAGCAGTGGCATCTTTAATCCCTATAATATTAGAAATTGCACTCAATCTTTCTACTGTTGCCGGTTCGATATTACAAGCGGTCCGCGATGGAACGTTATAAAGTATTTGTGGAATCGCACAGGCTTCAGCAATTGTCTTGTAATGTTGATAAAGACCTTCTTGAGTCGGTTTGATATAAGCAGGTGTCATAATAAGACATGCATCCACCCCATCTTGCATTGCGGCTCGTGTGTTTTCGATAGCACACATCGTTGCAGTTGCATAAGTACCGGCAATTAATGGGACTCTTCCGGCGATCACTTTGACGCAATGTTGTATTAATTGTCGTTGTTCTTGAGTGCTTAATGTTGCAGACTCGCCTGTCGTACCACAGACTACAATGCCATCAGTTCCACATTCAATATGCAATTCGATCAATTTATCCAAAGCCACATAATCAATTGTTTTGTCATCTAGCATTGGTGTAATCAATGCGACCATACTACCATGAAACATATTTCACCCTTTGCGATCACTATAAAATAAACAACGCATAGTAGCTCTTGAAACTTCTATTGACAAGGAAATCAGAAGACCGGACAATCCCACGCTATGAGCGATAGACTTGTAGTGACAATAGTTATGCACGACAACTACCATTTAATGAGTAGTGTATTATCTATTGTGCATGATTTGGGTGGTAATATATTAGAGTCTCGATTTTCAAATTTCGAATCGACTAGCTTATTAATTATGCTTATCGATGGTAGCTGGGATGTTTATGCAAAAATTGAACCCCAGCTAAAACAATTTTGTCAAAAACAAGAGTACTTGCTAACGATGAGACGGGCGAAGCCTCGTCAATATGAACTCAATGTTATTCCGTATACCGCTCATGTTACATGTCTTAATGAACCCGGTATTTTAGCGCAATTAACAAAGTATTTTACAGAACAACAAATTGAAATTCATGAACTCTACAATACCACTTATTTATCACAACCAGGCAACACCCCGATGGCCTATATCAACTTAACAGTGTTAATTCCACCCGATTCTGTTGTCGCTGACTTACGTGAACATTTCATAATATTTTGTGAATCATTAAACATCGACGCAATCTTCGAGCCAGAAAAAGTATAGGACGAAAGCCCATGAAAATCGGACAAAAGTTTCCAAAATTTTCCGTAAAAACAACTAATGATCTCACGATTAAATCAACCGATCTTCAAGGTCATAACACTATTATTTATTTTTATCCTAAAGATAATACACCTGGTTGCACTCAAGAAGGTCAAGATTTTCGCGATAATTTTGCTAAATTCCAACGTCTCAATACAATTATTTTTGGCGTATCTCGTGACTCACTCGCATCGCATGAAAAATTCAAAACTAAATTTGAATTCCCATTTGAGTTAATTAGCGATGAAGATGAAAAATTATGTCAATTATTTGATGTGATAAAAATGAAAAACATGTATGGAAAACAAGTTCAAGGCATAGAACGG
>CAYGUK010000085.1:0-17508 GCA_964352985.1 uncultured Legionellales bacterium | reverse complement strand
TTTCGGTAACACCATAGCCTTTGCTGACCATCAATCTTTGTCTGATATCAATTTCAGGGAAATCCACTTTGGCAGCAATATAATCGATAATTGATCCTGCAATATCAAGTTTAGTGCAAGTTTCAATTCCTTCAAGCCCAGGAGATGAATTGACTTCCATGATTTTTGGGCCATCTGCACCTTCAAGCATGTCGACGCCAGCGATATTTAAGCCAATGAGTCGTGCGGCATAAATCGCAGTTTCAGTATAAGTTTCATCAAGCTCAATCATTTCAGTTTTGCCACCGCGGTGAACATTACTGCGATATTCACTCCCTGTTGCGACACGTCGCATTGCTGCGACGACACGATCACCTACCACTAAGGCTCTAATATCTTTGCCACGACTTTCCGCGACAAATTTTTGAATCAAGACATTTTGTTTTTGGATTTGTAATAATTCAATAATCGATTCTGCCGCTTTGACATTTTCAGCAAGTAATACACCGATACCTTGAGTACCTTCTATCAGTTTTATGATGACAGGTGCGCCGCCAACTCTTTCGATGGCGGGTAAAATATCTTTTTTCTGATGAACAAATGCCGTTTTTGGGATCCCTACATTATGGCGACTTAAAATTTGCATGGTACGTAATTTGTCTCGCGAATTCATAATACCATTTGCGGTATTCGCGCAGAAGACTTCCATTTCTTGGAATTGTCGAACAACCGCTGTACCGTAATAAGTAATAGAGGCACCAATTCTAGGCAAGACCGCATCGTAGTGGCTCAATCTTTTTTGCCTAAAATATAAATCAGGTGTTTCTTTTTCAATATCTATAGCAAATTTTAGTGTGTTAAGTACTTTAACATTATGACCTCTTTCTTCTGCTGCTTGGCGAAGACGCTTTGTGCTGTATGAATTTGGGCCACAAGATAATATTGCAATTTTCATCAATTACCCTTAAATTTTTATCTACTCATTTTGTTTAAAAAGAAAGTTGCTTTCCATTGTATTACAAAAAACACTCAAATGTTAATAATACAAAATTGAAGAAGGTTGTATTTACATAAAACACAAAACATGATAAGTCATTATTATTTATCCAGGTTATCCGATCCTTTTATTTTTACAATTGCGTATAATCATGAGAGAGTTAAATTTTTGGGATGAGTTTTGGCTAATCATGCAATCAAAAAAGTTTCGACAACAGTTTTACGGAGTATTTTACTCATCTTGCTTATTGGTGCAATTTTATTTGCTATTATCGAATTTTTAGAGTGGTTAACTTATGGTGCGTTTAACACATCTTTTCCTCGGGCATTTATAGCCCACCGATTAATCATAACGTTAATCTTTATTTTTGTTAATGCAGTTACCTTAAAAACATCTGTGAACTATACCAAAATGGATGATCATCGTTTAGCTTTGTTGATTTTAATTGTACCAATTGCTTTTTTTGCCATTGGTTTTTTTATTACAATTTATTTCTGGCGTTAAATAGTTAAGAACAATTGGTTTTTTGCAGATTGACGTTGAAGATTGTTGCTAATAATGAATTAGGATCCGTCGCTGGATAATCTTCTTTAATATTCCACAACATAAGTCCTGCCAAATTATTACATTTCACATAAATCATTTTAGCTCGAACAGACTCGGTATTTTCAAAACTAAACCAAACTTTTTTGATTGGATTAAATCCAAAAACGGCACTAACTTTGTTATTATAGAGGATCCGATATAAATGTGTGTGTGGTAAATTTATTATTTTATTCATCGAATTATCAGCATCGATACCTATCCCTAATTGATATTTTGGGATCAGGTGATTTTGAAAGCGTTGATATAATCCATCAAATTTATTATTAACACCACTGTATAAATGAAAATAAAGCGGGATCCCTAATATACTTTTGTTCAGAACAAAAGCATTGTGAGTTGGGGCAAGTTTGTTTTATATCCGATAATGGCAAATCAATTTCGGGAGAAGAAAAACAAAGTTTACCTTGAGGATTAACTTGCAAAAAAGCGTAAGCTAACACATTTATTTTTTTTTGTTAAATCTTTGTTGATTTAAAATTTATTATCATGTCGACTATCTGGAATAGGATAAGGATAGGGTTGATATTTTTTACCATTCGACCAATAAGACATTATAATTTCATCATGATGATACTTGGCAAAGAGGTGTGATAGGTTAAGTAATACTAATAAAAAAATAATCCATTTTACCAACACGAATTTTCCCAAAAAGTTTAAAATATTAAATTGAACTAGCACGGACGATACTACAAAAAATGATATCTTTGTAGAAGGATACGGGATAAATTAAATGAGACAAAACTGTCGAATAAATAGGTCATTCGTATATGAGATTTTCCGATAATTCTTCCCCACTTAACCATTAGTTTATAGGGTAAAAAAAATTAATCGTTCAGTTTGTTTCAAGTATCGATAGATTAAAAGATTAAATCTTATGTTGATAAAAACTAGTTGAAAAATAGCAGGTTACTCACAGTTCCTGTGGATAGTTTTGTTAATACTCCTTTAGTAAGCTTGGAAAACTTGCTACAGGGGAGAAAACTCGGTGATTTTCCGTAATTGACTAATTTTTGAGCAAATATATTTGTCGAGAACAGTTGATTATTTATTAAAATCTGGTTTAATACACGACACTTAGGACAATAAGAACAATGTATGAGGCTTTCAATGAAAATTCGTTACATTTTGATAAGTAGTTTAATCTTACTATTTTCTATGGTTTTACCTGCTTGGAGTTCGCTAAATCAAGTCTTAGTGGCTGAGATTGCTTATGATCAATTGGAACCGGCCAAACAAGCGAGACTGGATGAATGGGTCACTTCCACCTATAACGAGTTACCTCAAGCTATCCAAAACCAATTAAACTCAAGATATCAGAATACGAGTCTTTTTGCTCAATTAATGAGTGTGCCTAACACATGGGTTTCGGCACAGAAAAAAGTGATGGATGTCAAATCTTCAGATAATGTAAACCCAGCTAACACGCATTATAAATTTGTTTCAATATCCCAACACCACATAAATCAAATTAACGATTTGCAACAACGTATAAATCAAAGCCCAGACAGTCGGAAAAAAACGCTTTATTTAATGCAATTATCCACAATAATTAGTCCAGATGCTCAAGATAAAAATTTGTCAAACTATCCGGAAGTCAATCAATATAATATTGCAGATATTGCTCAACAAATAGAAACTCAATTTCCTATTTATGCGTTTAATGATTATTTAAATGAGTTATATACCAAAGATTTTATAAAGAAAAATAAACATCCAGATAAATTTGTTTCATCTACTATCGCCAATCCTTTTACAAATGAATATCAAAATAAACTGCAATTAAATCAAGAAAAAAATATTGCCCTAGCGGCATATCAATTTAGCAGTGTTTTAAATCAGTTGCTTGATAATGAAAAAAACTCATCGCTGAAATGAATAATTAGCATTTATCATTAAAACAATAACCCTGTACATTGACATATGTAAACATAGACTTTTGTCAATCGATTGCAGATTTTCAGAGAAATTAATCCTTTGATATGAATAACTTAGATTACCATGAAATGGGATGATATAATTTTAAATTAATTTATCTTATTTTATATATCTATACTAGAATTTAATTAGTAGGATTTAATATTAACTCATTCATTTGCAACAGGCACTTTTACAATGAATATTACGTTAAAACAGTTACAAATCATTAAAGCAGTTCATGAACAGCAAAGTATTACCAATGCAGCAAAGCAATTATTTTTAGTGCAATCTGCTGTATCTCATCAGTTATCTCAAATTGAATCGCAACTCGACAAAAAGATTGTTGAGATAATTGGGAAAAAAGTTTTTTTAACCGAAGCCGGACAATTATTATTAAAGCATGCAGAAGTTATTCTCGATCAAATTCAAATATTACAAGAAGATGTTAATGACTTAAATAATTATAAAAGTTTACAAGGGGAATTAATTGTTTCTCTTGGTGTAACCACAGGCTACAAAATTTATCCTTTTCTTAAACTATATTCCGATCTTTACCCAAAAGTTAAGATCACTGTTTTTTCTAACGACTTTAATACGCAATTAGCGATGTTAAATGATAATCAAGTAGATTTTACGATTACGACAGAAGTGAATGATAAAGGGATCCAGTCAGAACTACTTTGCACAAGCAGTATTAAAGTTGTATGTTCTACGCTTCATCCTCTATCAAAGAAAAAAACAATCACAATTGATGATTTAAAAGAGTGTAAATTTATCATTGGACAACAAGCTAGCTTAAATTATGAACCTACCAAAAAATTATTGAATGTGAAAAATAAATTAGATCATCAATTTATTTATGCCAATAATTATAATTGCATTAAACAACTCGTTATAGAAAACATTGGTTTTGCTTTATTACCTGCTTATATGATTGTTAATGAAGTGGAAAATAATGAATTAAAAATATTAAATATCGACGGATTTAATATGTCGTTAAATATTTACTTACATTTTCATCGGAATAAACAGTTTGATAAATGTACGAAAAAATTTATTGATTTATTATTAGGCGATTTTCCTAATGAAAATGAAATATCATTTGATGATTCATAAATGTAAATGTTGAGCTTATCATTCTAAAAAAAATAAAAATTTTGTAGACTGACCTTCGTTAAAACTACCAAAAAAAGCACTCTGCATAGCTTGCCATAGAGAGGGTTAGTTAATATTGACTAATGAAAGGACACAGGCTTAGCGAAACGAATAATAAAATAATTGCTAGTAAAATAATGATTATCATATTGATCATGCTTTTTCCGATTATTATTTTACCGTTTTTCAAGCTGGAGGAAATTTCCTTTGCAGTAAGCTAAAAGTGCAAGATTTAGGTGATTCCGGAGGATATGATAATGTTTGGCAAATCACGATTAATGATTGATGTGTAATGTTATATATTAATCAATAATCTCTGATTGAAACTCGCTAATGGAATCTTCTCGATCTTGAAAAATGAGTTTTGTGTTGGTCGTTAATTCTTGTTGAGTCACTAACAAACTGGGATCTAGCTTTTTTACTATTTTAATAAGTTCTTTTTTATTGTTACATTTTAATTTTGTTCTTATCGAGTCAAAATGTCGTTGAATAGTGATTGCAGAAAGGTTGAGTTGTTTAGCAATAACTTGATAATTAGTTGTATTATAGAATAAAACTAAGCAATCTAATTCTTTTCGTGTTAGATAAATATCTTCATATTCACCAGATAAGTAAAAACGATTTATTTGAGATGCGTTTTCATAGGTTTTAATTTTATCTCTAATAATGTCTTGTCTATCTTTCATATTTAATTTTGGAAATGATTTGAATTTATAACAATAATTTTTTGCTTCTTCAATGATTTTTTTTGCTTGATCTTTAAAATGAAGCGTAAAATAATCGAAAAAATTTTGATGTATCAAGAAATCACGATTAAATTCTATATAATTTATTGGCACACCGTATGCCAAAATTTCTGAATATTGTTTGAAATGTCTGACGTTAATAATAATATGAGAAGTATTGAACTTTTTTGCTAATGGTGAAATTACGTTTATTGCACAGTCTGAATGTTGATCAACATCATCTAAAAAAAAGTGACCAGATTGCTTAATATCCAATATACTATTCATATAATAATCAGCATTTACAGTAAAATAATATTCTGTTATATCACTTCGTGATGAGAGTAAAAATTTTTTATTATCGGCATAGTTACGATGATAAGCAAAATAATTTATATTGAATAAATCAGCTAAGGGATGGCAAAATTGACAAACTTTGTTACATAAATCAATAAGATGTTGCTTATTTTGTTGCTTTTTAATCATGCATATCCATCAGTAAAGTTATATTTCACAGTATGATATATTATGTTGAAATTCAAGCAGTTATTGTTAATGAACCATAGTTATGTTTTACTAATGACAATAACCACCATCAAATTATGTTTAACAATCACTCGCGATATAAACATTATATTATTCTATAGTAAGTTCAAATAAAATGACAATGAATAGGTTTCATGTTAGGCATCAATATGCTTCATTTTTAATCTGTAATACTTTGGTATATTATTACATGATAAATAATGAAGGAATTAAACATGAATCTTCAAACTAATAACTTTAAAAATCAGATCATTAGATTACTCAGTCAGCTTGACTTAAATGATCATCATCAATTAAAAGAAATGTGTAATATGTTAAATGAAAAATATCATATTTCGCATGTTATTCATCTTAGTATTCACAAAGATGGAAAAATTTCAATACTGTCAACTAGCAATGAAATTTGCCAGATTTTGATTGGTTATTTTTCTCAGTCAACCAATAAAAATATTGTAATAAAAATGATGCAATCTTCATTTATATTCTTACATGAATTAGCTAGTATAAACAATTCTGTTAGTGATTTGAAATCGGCGCTTTCTACTTTTGGTATTAACGAACTTGTTTGCCAAACAAGCAATTATAAAGACTACAGTGAGGTCATGATCTTTTTAGCAAAAACTGAACAAAATAAGCTCTATCTAAGTTATCTTAAACATCGACAAGAATTTCTTAAGTTTAATATTCTATTTTATTCTAAAATGAAGAAAGTGATTGATCGACAATTAGGGCTTTTACAAAATACCTCATTATCAGAATCATTGTCAGAAATTATAGGAATTAATAGTAATCTTGAAAACGTAAATGATAAAAGTGTGCTAAATAGCGAAGAGGCGAAAATAGATAGAATATATTTAGGTTTTATCAACAGTGATGTCTATTTAACTTTTCGCGAACTTGAGTGTCTTTATAATTTACAAAAATATAAGCGTCGAGAATCTGTTGCAGATGCCATGAAAATTAGCAAAAGAACAGTCGATGGTTATGTTAAAGAATTAAGGCATAAATTTAATTATAGAGGCAAACTCTATTCATCAAACTTTATAAAAATGCATCATCAAATTATTGATATTTTCAAGTTGTTTGCATTTGAATTATAACTGTTAGCACATATAGGATTAATATTTTATATTATTTGGAGGTTTAAACTGATTTTATCAGAGTTTCAAAATGGTATGGCTTTACTCAAATATGATTATTAACCAATGTAATATATTATATTTATTGATTTCGCTTGACTATTTTAAAATTCATATTTGACATGATGTTAATTTGAATACATGAAAAATTCTCGCGTTAGTTAATGTGATTATGATGAGTGTAATTGAACTGAAGGTACAATAATGTAACTCGCAGATATAGAGGGTTGCAATGAATCAGTAAACCGACCATTTTTTAAATAACTTCTATTTTTATTATAACTTTGTAATTTCACATCAGCTATTCGACAATTAAGGAAAAATTCTTTTGGTGGCATTAAGCGACCAACAGCTTGTTCCAGTTCTTGTATACTTCTTTTCGTTTCATCGTTAAAATCTTGGGGGTGAGCAGCAATTAGCTTGTTTATTTCATTAAACATGGTAATAACATTTGCCATTATTTCTTCAACTAGCGTAAATGTTGAGCCCTCGCTATTGATTAATAGTTCATGATAAATCTTTTTTAACTTGTCAGTTTCAATATTTAATTGTAAAAGTAATGTTTGTAATTGATTATTATACTGGGGGGGGTGAACGATGCTCGTACTAGTAGGGCTTAGAGTTTCTTCTTCTAGTATAATATCAAAGTCAATCGCTTCCCATTCAGCATCAATAAGTAATTCCTCATAAAGGCAAACAACTGGTTGATTAAATAATAGGAACCAGAAATCATAATATCTTTGTTGGATAATTTGAATATTAATAAAATTCGGATCTTGAATACTCAATTCATTTTCACATTCTTGACTCTCTTTAAGTAACGACTCAATGATAAGTGGATTATCTTGAAGGTGTTCACGAAAGAGATATGAATCAGCGTTGTCATCAACGAGCGCCATTACTAACGAATTTCTTTGTCGTGTTATTTCTTCTTGAACATCTCGTTGAATCTCAGATGAAATGCCAAACGCTTTCATTGCATTACCTAAACCAATTTGGTCCATCACGCAAAATGAAATAACACTTTTAAACATACCTGCAAAATAGGTGTCTTTTTTACATTGTTGTTGAATAAATTTACTGACGTCTTGTGAAATCGCTTTTTCAGCACAGAGATTTTGTTTTAACGCAGAAGAGGGGTGAGCGATATCGTAATGTGCTACCTTGACCATTTTTTCTGGATGGAAAAGTGCGTTAAGCCAATCTCGTTTAGTCCATCGAAAAGTAGCATCGACATCTGCACTACTTTCAAGGCTTGAGCGCATGGTTTTTAATTGGAATTTTTTTAAAATAGGAACCCAAATTAAATCAAAATCGACACCCACTAAATTTATAATAGTATTAATTTGTTGTGTTAAATAGTTTTGTAGATGCGCATCATCATTTTGCACGGCTCTCATACCAAAAAGTAGTCTACCTAATGAATAGGCATTTATAGTGGTTTCATCATTTTCGATCAAATGATCGATTACATCACTGAGTGGTGTGGTATTGTGAGAAAAAGCTGAAAAGACTCCATGGATTTTATGAGTTTTGTCATCGAAGACGGGGATAGCGAGTGGGATAAGTTCGCTGCCACAAATAAGTTTTAGAAAAAATGAACCAAAACACTCAATCGCGGCAAGTTGCTCTGTTTCAGATTGTTTTAATACACCTTTCACACCTTGGTGATAAAAAATTTCAGTAGTGTTACTGCCTGTCGTTGAAAGTTTCTCGTTTGCCAGTTTTAAGGTCTCTTCAATTTTTTGTGTTGAAGGAATAATCACGGTATCAGCATCATCGGGTGATGCGGTACCTAAACTGTTAGGTGGCGTTTTTGAGAGTGAAGATTTACGAACAGCGAGTATGGGAATATCTTTTGTAGAGGAAGCAGCTGTTGCTCCCATAAAAAAAGTTGTCATACTACTCAGCATAGATAAATAGCCCTCCACTTGGTGAAGTGATGTTTTGTTATTTTAATAGTTATAAATAGCTATTTTTTTTACACGCTTATGTCTTATAACCAACTTAACATAAGAATCTTAAGTAAATGTGAAAGTTTTGTTCAAACAAAATTAATCTGTCTAAACTAGAATTATTTATTATAGACTAGCTGTTATTTATACTATTGTCTGTAATAATGTTAGTAAACGATAAGGATAAACTAGGTTCATACCATGAAAACATTAATTAATTTTCCTAAAATGAGGGTAGGACGTTTCCCCTTAAAAAAAGGTGAAAAGATACCGTTACATATTCATTATAAACAATATGGTTTGGCTTATTTATTAAGTGGTCGATGCTTTATTAAGTCTTATAATATTCTGGAACGAGATAAAGAAGAGCTATCGCTTATGTTGTTTAATGAAATTGAAATTCAACAACATGATTATCAAATTTTAACACCAACGTTAAATGCGCATGAAATTCTTGCTATTGAAGATTGTTTGTTTTTAGATATCTTTTCACCCGGTAAACAAGCGGGTTTGTTATCTGAATATTTAGAAATTCTCGAAGAGAAAAATAAACTGATCAAAGCGAGAATTATTCCACCTTAAAAGTCGATTTACCTGAATCACTTAAACTTGATGATCCACAGATAATTTATATTGAGTAAATGTGAATAGGGATAGAGGTTTTTAATATCAATCTTATTGATCAAGAGAATAAAAAGCGATTTCTTGGGAATTAAATTCTTCGAATAAGATTTTATTAACTGGCTTTTTGTAAATAGTTGATTGTTGTCTTGTTATTTATTTGTCCCCTCAATTCCTTAAAAGCTTAATTTATTATTGCGCATATTTTCAAGATGTTATTATTCATTAAATTAAGCTTTTTGTAATAGTTAATATGAATTTTTAACATTTTCAATTATAGTTATTTGCTTTTAAAATGACATACATAATAAATAACGAAACGGTGATTTAAATGCCTATTGATCAAACTCCTTTTACAGAAATTAGTCGTAAAATACAGAGTAAAATACATGATGTAACGGCGGATTATCCAGATAAAGAATTTAAGAAATTTGAGGATTTTTATAAATTAAGCGCTAAACATCAAGAACAGCTTCTTAGAACTTGTTTTAACGAAATCTTAGACACTTTTTCTGAATCGACTGAATCAATAGTTTTTGTGTTGAGCTCAGACCAAGCTGATTTACTCTTTAATAATTCCCTGATACAAACAATTCTTAAAGATTTGGTGCGTTCTCATTTTGCTCCATCAACTGAAAGTGAATCTAGCAATAGACATATTGATTTCAGTGCGATTAAAAATATCATATTAATGAATCATCAAGACCCAAGATTTCTTCAGCAACTTACTGTTATGACTTCGCAACTCGAGTCAGGAGAGATCGGGGATGATGATTTAGTATATCTTGCTAGTTCCCCTGTGAGATGTGATCGAGATGATATTATTTCCACTATTGCATCAGAAGAATTTTATCAAGCCTGGTCTAAAGCCAGTGAGGAATCACCTCAAAATTTAAAGCAGTTTTTTACTGCTTATGTTCAAAGATTAAAACAACCGCCAGTTGATTTGATTACATTATTTGTAAAAGAAGATCCAAGCTTTGACAGAAAAGCGGAAGCTTTCATGGAACAATTTGTATCTAGCGACGAAACTGATAATAAAGATTTAATATATTTAAAAAGTGACAGCGTTAATTATGATGCTGAACAAATGAGAGACCTAATATTAAGTGACAACTTTTTTCAAGCATGGAAGTCTGCTTCTATTACGGACCGTGATAATTTAACGAAATTTTGCGCAGATTATATTCGTCAGCAGCAAAAACAGAGAATGGTATTTTAGTAACAGTATGATGATTTCCACTATTCCAGAATGAAATGTTTAACGAGATATAAAAAAGTTTAATTACAATTCTTGATGGAATATCAAATTTTAAGCATCAATTAAAAATAACGTTACATAAATATCGGCAGTCAAATGGGTGATTTATAGAAACTGGATTTTTCATATTTAAGGATGGTATCTTATAATATAAATTTCAA
This sequence comes from uncultured Legionellales bacterium, assembly GCA_964352985.1. Taxonomy (GTDB): domain Bacteria; phylum Pseudomonadota; class Gammaproteobacteria; order JAHCLG01; family JAHCLG01; genus CAYGUK01. Next base: position 6,446 of record CAYGUK010000085.1, on the reverse strand, counting down.
AACAAATTTACGTTTAGTAAAAATGAATTACTACTATAGTTTTAATTTTAAAACAGCGTCCACCATCGCAAATACACAGTCTATAGGTTCAAATAACCGAATGCGAATGTGTTGCTCTTGTAATTTATTTCTAACTGAAGGCACCATACGCGCAAATCTAGGACTTCCTAAAATAATAGACTCAACTTTTTGCTCGCGTGCCATGTCGACACAAGCTGCAAAGAGAGAATCGATCGCATTAGTATTAATCTCTAGTGTATCATCTTGAAAAGTTTTCAACTCTAATAATTTAGATGCTTTAAGTCGATGGCTCAAGCCATATTCTTTAATCATGGCAAGTTGACTTTGGTAAGTTAACTCTCTTGCACTAATCAAGCCAAGATTTATCCCCATGGTTGCAGCAAAATATAGAGTACTCGAAAACGAAGAAACTGCTGGCACATTTAATTCGCGACGAATAGCTTCAAAGTTTACATCAGTGCCTAAAAGATAAATAACACCATCATAATTTTTACGATTAATTTTTGTTGCTAAGGTTAACATTTCTGGTAGTAAATTCGCTAATTGTTCATCAGTTTTAACGATACGATTATCAACACTACCATATTCGATATGAATTTGAAAATCATCTCGAATATAAGGTGATATATGAGACTCGTTAAAAATAGCTTTATTATCAAATGGCACTAAAATGCAAATATTCATCAGTGTCTCTACTCCATCACTAATATCATCGAACGTGGGCCACGTAAATTAGCAATATGTTGCCATTTAATATTATCTTGTTGGTGCAATCGACAATTTGGAAATCGTTCAAATAAAGTTTTAACGGCAATTTCACACTCCATGTTAGCAAGATGTGCGCCGAGACAAGTGTGAGGCCCCGCACCAAAGCCCATATTAAAATTTTTACTTCTTGTGATATCAAAGTTATTGGGATTTTCAAATACGTCAGGATCTCGATTAGCCGCTCCCATACAGAGTTGAATCATTTGACCTTGTTTAAATGTCACATCTTTATATTGGAAGTCCGTCACAACTAATCTTGACATCATAGGATGGACGGATTCATATCGTAAACTTTCATGAATTAAATTTGGATATTTATTTTTATCTTGCTTAACAATAGCAAGTTGATCGGGATGCGTTAATAAAAGATAAATTGTATTGCCAATAAAATTTCGAGTTGTTTCATGTCCTGCTAGCAATAATAAAAAAATATTTGCACTTAACTCATTATCTTGTAATTTGTTATCGATAATAAGTTCGCTTAAATAATCACTACCTGTATTTTTTTTCTTATTGAAAATTAAGGCCATCACATAAGGTTTCATTTCATCTATGCTGGAAATAAAATGTTTAATGACATGTTCTTCGGGCGGAATGGTATTGATTAAATCTGCGATGTCATCAGCCCATTGCATGATTTTTATATACTCACCTGGTGGCAAACCTAACATTTCTGTTATCACCATAATTGGTAAATGATGAGCAAACTCTTTGGCAATATCAAAGGGTTTTTCAGGATTAATTTTATCGAGTAACTGATTCGTTAATGCTTCAATACGATTTCCCATTGCTTTAATTACTTTGGGAGTAAAAGCATAACGCATAGAATCACGAATGCGTTTTTGCTGATCGCCATCGATAAATACTAACATATCAGCAAAATGACGAAATCGTTGACTCAGTTCATCTTTGTATTTCTCAGGCATGGCACCGACTAAACCGTCTAAGCGAGCAGAAGTTAGGCGCTCATTATCTTTAAATAATTCTTTGTTTTCATTATGTCCGAAGATAAACCACATTTGTAATTCGGGTTCAAAATAGATTCTCTGGTTTTTTAAAAAGAATTGATAGTCGTCATAGGGATTATGTAATTTAGCAGGTGATAAAAGAAAAAAATTAGGGCCAATAACTTCAGCATTTAAACTCATGCTTGTCTATCCTTTACTATTATGAGACTCTAGAAAATAGCATATCATAGATTAAATATTGGAACATCACAGTGAGGAAAAACAGTGGCTATTATTTACGATAAAGACCGACACAGCGATATAGTTCAAAACACACGAATTTACAATTGTGCTTTCTTTCAAGATGCTATGTCGAACTGGTTTCCTGAGTCAGAGATAAGAATACTGAACGCTGAGTTTATTCCCGATAACATGGGTGAAAACTTATGGGAAGGTAAAGTCAATGATGCGACTAAGCAACCACAAGGCGTGCAATCTTACAGGATTGAATATCAGCAAAATAAAAAAAATGTCGAACAGTTCGTTATTACGAAATCAAAAGTTGACGATGCTAATTATCTCAACGCGATATCTGGTGCATTAGAACATTGTGGTGTCAAACCAAAAGCTAAAAAAGTTTATGACTACATGGCACAATTAGAATTTAATAACGTCAATGAGCGAGAAGTTTTCTTTTATTCAATGCAAAAAAGTGAGACTAAATTTAAATCAGTTCCTACTTGCTATGGCGCGAGTTTAACAACCAATGGAATAGAGCAAAACTGTTGCTTAATTTTAGAAAAATTACCTGAAGAGTCACTGTGTTTTTATCCCTATGATTTATCTCGTTGGGATGAAACAACGATTAAGCAAGCGCTGAAAGCGTTAGCCCATATTCATGGACAAACATTGGGGAAAACAAAAACATTATTAAATAATTCCTTATTCTCAAATGCGATGAATACTGAAAAAACAGTGAGAAATTTAGATTTTTGGCAAGCTATATGTGAATCTGCTAAAAACTGTCAACTAGCGGGTTTAACAAAATTAGATCATAATTTCCATCAAGAAACGATTGATAATCTTAGTGCTTGGTACCCCATTCTTGATAAGGCAGAACACTGTCTTGTTCAAAACGATTGTTCCCCAAAAAATATTGCTATCTGTAAAGATAAGGTTTATTTTTTCGACTGGGAATTAGCAGTAATTAATACGCCACAACGCGATTGTGTGGAGTTTCTCGCTTATGTGTTACCTGTTGAATTTAATGAAAACGATTTACTCAATTATATTAACTATCATCACGAGCAACTTAAGAAAATAACAGCACAATCCTTACCAAAAGATGAATGGCTTAAAACTTACGAATACGCGGCTAAAGATTATCTTCTACAACGCTTAATGTTATTGCTTAGTTTCGAACAATTGGAAAAACGAGATGTCATGCATGTTTATCGCAATGTTCGTCGATTGATTGAGATTGTTAGCTAATTTTCAAAAATTACGTATAAATACAATACTTTTATATTAAGGATTTTTCATTTGAATAATAGGGTTATATAGGAATGATCAATTTCTTATAATAAAAGAAAAATCGTAACTTCAGCATAAATGCTGAATAGTTCCCCTGATAATACTGCCTAACCTGGTAAAGCCAGGCTAACGGCACTTAAGGGGATAATCGCGATTCTCCCCTTAAGAATCCCCATCGCGTAAGGAAAGTCTGTTCTTCTCAGCGTTTCTACGTTTTTGCTTAAATTTGGTGAATAGTTACATTATTTTTTAATATTAACCTATTCTCATAGTAGGTGTTTTGAAATCATCAGAAGTTGTGTGACTTTCATCAGGAAAACTCTGTGTGCAATATGTTCTTGCTAATGGTATTGTGACAGCACTTTTTAACACTTCTAAAGATTCTTTGATCGCTTGATAAACAGCTGGTTTATAATGCGCATGCATTGGAATTTCTCTTATATCATATTCTTCCCCAACTTCAAGTATCTCGTTTATTCGTTGTAAAAATTCTGGGGTGATTCTATCATTATCATGATTTGTTTTTTTGCTTTTTACTTCATTTAATAATTCAGATACTTTTTCTTGACGAGATCTCAATAAAGTAATGGTGGCTTTAATTTTATTTGATACTAATACGTAATATTCAGTATCACGACATTTCTCTAGAGCTTGTCGAATTGTGATAGTATTGTCTTCTTCTAATTCAAAATTTACACCATCAATTATACTATTAATTGTTTCTTCTTGATATCTATGACTTGATTTTAAAAATTTTTCAATCATCTCTATACTAAGATCTTCTTCATGTTTATTAATAATTGAATTTATACCATCAAAATATTCATCATAGCCTTTATCAGTAACCTCCTTCACTTGCAATTCTTCATTGTTTGAGGTAAGGATAACATTGCAAATACTTTCAATAAGCGCATAAAAACTAGTTATATTTTCACTGTTAATTTCATTATCAATAACAAGATCGTTTGGAAAATATCCATATTCTTCTGGTTCACTTGGGTTAACGCAGCTTGAACCAAATAGTCTTCGAAGTTCTTCGGATATTTGACTAGATTCTGTTTCAGCTTTTCTTTTTTCTTCAAATTCTTGACTATTTTGCTGATTATATTCATCAGAATTCGAAATTGTATTCATGATTTTATTCGTACTCGTATTTGAATGATCAGATTTAGGTGTAATTTTTGTGGGATTTGAAAGCATATGGGGTTAATCTCCTATTATTAGAATTATAATTAAAAACTCATTCGAAAATTTTTAGATCTTAAATATGATGCTAATGTGAAATTCCAAATCTGATTTTAATTAAATTGAAAAATGATATGGTTAATAAAATAATAATGATTTAATCGCGAGTATATAACAATCATTAAAAACGCCTAATAAAATGATGGTGATGAGAGTGTTTTTTTGAAATTATAAATGGCGAGGTTAAAATAATGATTATTATTCTAACCGTTTATTATCAAAATATAAAATTTTAAAGCAATAGCGAAGTTGGAATTAGGACATCACTTATTTAAAGAAGGCTATCAACCTGTTTTTAAATGGGGTACTAAGATCAATAAATGGGGTATTTTCAATATCAAAATACCCCATTTAACAATTAGAGTAGCCTTGGAGCGCCCCAATTTACACAGACAGTAAAGTTGATGTTTTGTAAAAATCAAATGCTTGTTTCGTGCAGAGTATATTTTGCATAAAACTATTAACGGAAAATTCTAATCATTTTATTTCCTCAAAAAAATAAACAAGTATAAGATTGCGATTTAGTCATTAATTAAGGTTGAGCAACATGAGCTGCTTCTGGTGCTATTCTTTCTTTAACAATTAGGCTTACTTCAGAGATAACAGATTTTGCTCCAAGTGATAGATAATTTGTTGAACATGCCTCAATATCACTCGATTTATCAGGCATTGCTTGTTTCGCATGCTCTATAAAGACAGGCAATATGATTTTTGCAAAGTCATCCTCGATTCGAATTTCTTGTCGATTATTAATGATCTCATAAATTTCATTTAATTGACCTAACATATCGCCATCAAATTTTTTTGAGTACTCTTCTTTAGCTAATTCAAGGATCAGTTTTCTTAAACTTGCAGTCTCGGTAGTGACTAATTTGAAACCCAGTTTTGGTATAACTGAGGTATTAATAAAGGAAAATGCTTGACTTGAAATTGATGAATCACGTTTCTTAATTTCTTGGCCACACAGTTCGATGATTTCTGCAAAAAGTGGGATAGATGACATCATGTTATTGTTCTCCATATACAATTTCGGGTGTTTTTTATTAATAGTTAACTAAATATTTTAAGTGAAAGATAATTTAATATGAATTGAAATTAGGCCTTATTTATTCATTCTTAGTTAAGCTAAAAAATAGAGTATTTTCATTATCCGAGGTAGTCCTAATTTGTTGATATTGGTTAATGTATTTAATGTGAAGACAATATTCACTTTTGGGATAACCCTATTACCATTTCATTCTGAAAGCATTTTATTGTCCACTGAATTATGAGTTTCAATAAATTATTAACTGGAGAAGGAGAAGCCCGGTTACTCAGCAGGTAAATATTAAAGCTGTAACAAGATAAATTTAATGAAAGATCCTTTCTACGACAAGATTTTCCAATGGATACAATTTTGATTAATTGATAGATTTAAATAGAAATTTAGAGAAGATAGCCTAAATAGACTGAAATTTAATGAACAATAAGTTAAACTTGTGGGCTTAGGTTATAATTTATTCTAGATAATTGATAATATAATTGGAAACTCATTTTGATGTTAATAGCAAAATAACAATTTTACGAGTTTGCGCATTTAAAACAATTCAATACAGCAGAGCTTTAAGCAGTTGCTGATTTAATAAAATAGGTAACTAACATGATGTATGAAAAACTCTGTGTTGAATTTTATGATGCAGATAAACCGTTGGCAGATGAACATGAACATGAACTTGAACTTTACACGCAAATATTTACAAAAGATGATGAGTTGCTAGAACCTATGTGTGGATCTGGGCGTTGCTTAATCCCGCTTTGTCAGAAAGGTTTTAACGTTGACGGATTTGATAATTCTAAAGCGATGTTAGCAAGCTGCCAAGAACGAGCAAATCAATTAAACTTTTCTATCAATATACAGCACGCTAACTTTGATTCATTTAAATCGACGAAAAA
>CAYGUK010000084.1:0-17508 GCA_964352985.1 uncultured Legionellales bacterium | reverse complement strand
AGCGGCACATAAATATAAACGGTTTGTTCCTTTAATCCTTCAGGTAATTGTGGATGAATACGAAACGAAGGTTTATGCTGATCAATTTGTTGATTAAATTCCACTGGCCATTGCCCATAGATATAATGATAAGCTAAACCCATATTGTTTAATTTCCCATGATATTGAAATCGCGCATAATAACCCGCGCTCAATTCAAATGGCTGACTATCTGTTAGTGACGATTGAAAAGCACAGCAAGCGCTAAAGCGCACTTCATTTTCTTTAACATTATCATGATGAGGATTATCATGACCAATCCCAATATATAATCCGGTAAAATCATCTTGCAATAAATGTTGTTCTTGTAATGCATTTTCTAATAAGGACCAAGCTTTGGGGGCTGCCGAAAAATAAGTGCCGGTTACTGTATAGGCTTGTAATTTTATTGCTTCTATTTGACAAAGCTCCGGTTGTTGTAATTTATGATGGTGTAAATGTTCAAGCATATTTTTTTCTGATGCTTCGCTTGGAGAAATTTGAAAAAAGGCTTTAAAGCGTCGAGAAAATGCAGAATGATTTTCATAACCACTTTCTATAACGGTATCGATTACCGATTGATTATTGCCATGTAAAGATTTGAATGCGTATTCTAATCGGAGACGTTGAATAAATTGACCCGGTGATTGATTTACTGCTTCTTTAAATAAACGTTTTAACGAAGAAAGCGATAAATTTAATTGATTCGCTAGTTGATTTAAATTTATAGGTTTATCAAGTTGTTGATGAATAATATTAACAGCATCGATAAATTTTTGTTGTTGATTTGTGGTCATATTTTTACTCTTTATTTTGCTAAATTCACATTAAAGAGTTTAAACAAAAAATAAATCGATGCTGTGCTAATAAGGTCAAATTTAAAATTATTAATTTCTTGGTTGTAATCCCGCATTTGCACAAGTATTTTTTAAACCTTGAACGTAGACAGCACAATCGCTACTTGATGATGAATTACAAGTGTCATAGGGGAGTGGCGAGCTAGGCCAACTAGTCTTTGGGGGGACATTATTTGGCGCGGGTGCAACAACTTTTGCATCAGGATTACCTGATTCTGAATAACTTGCACCGTCGCTATAAGTGCAGGTTAGGTGATAGGCTAAATAGCTTGCAACTTGAAATGCTTGGTCATTATAATTTTGTTTACATTGACAGGTAGTGTATGCAGCATAAGAAATATTAAACATAGTGAATAAGCAAAATGTGACTAAAATAAATATTATCTGTTTCACTTTAAGATATTGTTTTAACATAGATAGGTCAGCCTCTTTAGTAATGGTGATATATTGCTTATTATACATGCACAAAATAATTTTTCAGTAATATTTCAGTCCTGTTTTCAGTATAGCATGAAGAAAAATTTACACTCTGCGTATTCATTTCCAAAACACTAAGAATCAGTATAATATTAACCAAGACAGACTTATAATCTATTGATTTGATATTGATTTTATGGAGCTGTGCTTTGATTTCATCAAAAAACTTTAGCCGTAACATATTGATTAGCATGATATCTGGTATTGTGTTGGGTGTGATATTAAATTATTATTTTCAATATCAACTTCCTTATCATGAAATGATAACTCAGTATTTTACTTCAGGTATCTTATTGATCATTGGTAATTTATTTATTGCCTTATTAAAAATGTTAGTTGTGCCGATTGTTTTTACGTCGATGGTGTGTGGGGTTTATCAACTTAATCAAAATAATAATGTCGTGCGATTAGTAATTAAAACCTTAGTGTTTTATCTTTTAACTACTTGCATCGCTATTGCTTTAGCGATTTTAATCGCCTTATTATTTAAAGTAGGTAGTCATGAAATGACTGCAAGCGCGTTATCAACGACGTCGTTTAAAGCACCTGAAAGTATTTCTTTAAAGCAAACCATCATCGGGTTTGTGCCCACTAATATTTTTTATGCGTTATCACACAATTCAGAAATTATTCAGTTAATTATTTTTTCCATGCTCTTTGGCATTGCGATGGTGCTCTCTGGTGAAACGGGCAATAAAGTCGCCAATCTTTTTGAACAGCTAAACGAAGTGGTGATGAATTTAGTGTTAATTATTATTTATGTGGCACCACTCGGTATATTTTGTTTATTAGCACAAAAATTTGCGGAATTAGGTTTTAGTTTACTTGGCCATTTAATTTGGTATTTCATGACAGTAGTTATTGTATTGGCGGTGCAAGCTTTTATTGTTTACCCCATCTTTTTAAAATTGTTCGCCAAATTAAATCCGATTATTTTATTTCGAAAAATGTATTCGGTCATGGTGTTTGCGTTTAGTACGGCAAGTTCCAACGCCACGATTCCCGTCACACTTGATGTAGTCGAAAAAAAATTAGGCGTTAAAAATTCTATCGCCTCATTTATTATTCCACTTGGCGCCACGATTAATATGGATGGCACGGCAATTATGCAGGGAGTGGCAACCGTATTTATCGCGCATTTTTATCATATTGCTTTGGGCGTTTCAGGCTATTTAACAGTGATCTTAATGGCGACACTTGCGTCAATTGGTACGGCGGGGGTTCCGGGCATTGGTTTAATTACGTTAACCATGGTCTTAACACAAGTGGGATTACCCGTTGAAGGAATTGCCTTAATTATTGGTATCGATAGATTACTCGATATGTTAAGAACCGCTGTGAATGTGACGGGTGATTCTGTTGTTGCCTGTATTGTGGCAAAATCAGAAAATGCCTTAGAAGAAAAAATTTATCAGCAAACCATTTAAGAGAGTAAACACGTTGCACGCCTTAGAAATTAATCAATTATGTAAAACGTATAAATCCGGATTAAATGCATTAAACAATATTTCACTCACAGTCGAACAAGGTGAATTTTTCGGATTACTGGGACCTAACGGTGCAGGTAAAACGACAACGATTGGCATTATTTGTTCGTTAGTGAATAAAAGTAGTGGCACGGTGAAAGTTTTTGATATCGACATCGATAAAAATTTTCCGTTAGCTAAAATGCATATTGGAATCGTTCCGCAAGAATTTAATTTTAACATTTTTGAAAAAGTGAATAATATTCTGTTAACGCAAGCGGGATTTTATGGTGTGCCTCGTAAATTGGCTAAAGCACGCGTACAAGAATTATTAGAAAGATTAAGTTTATGGGATAAGCGCAAAGAATCAGCGCGAACTTTATCAGGCGGAATGAAACGACGTTTAATGATTGCTCGGGCGTTAGTTCATCAACCAAAATTATTAATTTTAGATGAACCTTCTGCTGGAGTTGATATTGAATTGCGTCGCCAAATGTGGGAATACCTGAAAGATATTAATCGACAAGGTACCACCATTATTTTAACGACTCATTATTTAGAAGAAGCAGAACAATTATGCCCGCGTTTAGCTATTATTGATAAAGGTAAAATTGTTGAGCAGGGGGCGACGAAAAAATTATTAGCGGGTGTTTGCCAAGAAACCTTTGTCTTAGATTTAGCACAACCTTTACAAGATTTACCGCAAGTTGCAGATTTAACATTGCGCAAACTTGATGAAAATACTTTGGAATTAGATGTAGACAAAGCGCACCACCTCGATGAATATTTTCATTTAATGGCAGAACATGGCATTTTAGTGAGTTCAATGCGCAATAAAACAAATCGACTAGAAGAGTTGTTTGTTAAATTAGTGAGTAAACATGAAAATGAATAAGCAATTATTAAAAATTCAATGGATTTCTTTTAGTGCGATGCTCACCACACAATTGCAACGCATTGCACGTTTGTGGGTGCAAACCTTGTTACCGCCTATCATTACCATGAGTTTATATTTTTTAATTTTTGGTGGGGTGATTGGTTCGCAAATTAGTAAAATTCATGGTTTTACTTATATGCAATATATTTCGCCAGGATTGATCATGATGTCTGCGATCACCAATTCTTATGGCCATATTACTGCGGTTGTTTTTGGTGCGAAATTTCAACGTCATATCGATGAATTACTGGTATCACCAACTTCGAATATTACTATTTTATTAGGTTATATTTGTGGCGGGATGGTGCGCGGATTTATTTCAGCGTTAGTCGTATTTTTTGTGGCTTTGTTTTTTACACATATCCATATCATGCATCCTTTTTTTGCGATATTAGTGGTGTTTTTATCTTCTGCTTTATTATCATTGGGCGCATTTATTAATTCTATTTATGCGAAAAAAATTGATGATGTATCGATTATTCCCACATTTATTTTAACGCCATTAACTTATTTAGGTGGCGTATTTTATTCTATTTCAGCGCTACCTAAGCTGTGGCAAGAAATCTCGTTATGTAATCCGATTTTGTATTTGATTAATGCGTTTCGCTATAGTTTTTTTGGGATTAGTGATGTGCCGATTTGGGATGCGTTAATGATGATTGGATTTTTTGTTCTACTTTTATTTTTAATTTGTTATAAATTATTAGATAAAGGCATCGGTATGCGTAGTTGAAGTTTACTCACTCAAGATAGGGTATTCATACAAGCTAACGATTGTTGTGATTCTGTAAAAAACTGATCGTGCGTTAATTGTAATTGCTTAGCTTTAATCTGTGATTTTGTTTCATGGCTAAATAAAGTCCATAGACTAAATTCTCTTTGCCCATAATGTTTGCAATTATAGTGATGCTTCATCGCAAGCGCACCACCAAGGGTGCAAAGCGTCGCAATGCCAAAACCAATCCCACAAAATATCGTTTTGATTATGCCTAGACGATGATCACTCAGTATCGGTGCAACTTCACGATAAGTATCGGAAAAACTTTTTTGTAAAGGCGCTAAGGCTGAAGTGAGTGTGGCTTTGTTAATTTTTTTATTATTTTGATCAATGATCAACTCACAAAAAGTTTTAATATTTTCCCGAAGCTTCTTGCAAAGCTTTTTAGTTGAGTTATAAACTGGATTGTTAGAGTTGTATTTTTCATAAACGTGTTTTTCTAATTCATATATATCCCGTATTAAACAGGATAAGTGCTGAAAATATGGCATTAAATGCTGATAGTCAGCAATAAATCGATACACACAGGTCCAGGCATGATAATAAGAATAATTCAGATTTCTTTTTTTAAACGATATTTTTTGATTACTTGCTTCTTGCACATAATAATTTAAGATGATTTCAATTTTTTTATTTACACGTTCTGAACTCGATAAAATATCAAATTCATCCCAAGGCAATAAAAAGAGATTTTGTTGAAATGATGGCAAATATATTTCAGCGTTTTGGCGATTAGCTATTATCTCTAGAGTATTGTTAAATAGTTTCATTAAGATAGGACTTAACTTGGTGACATTTGGTCTTTCCGTGTCACACAGAGTAAAGAGTAATAAAATAAATTCTCGTTCTATATCTTGTTTCATTGTTATTAACTAAAATCCTAAGATATAATTTGTAATATTAAATTAAATGATTATCTTAAAATTTACCAGGTAGAAATTTACTAATTTTATAGAGTTAATAACGTATTGAGTTGTGCGAAAAATTTTTTAACTATTGATTTTTTCTCACAACCTAGGAGGCAAAATGTCAATAATAGACACACTTCATATTCAATATCCCATTATTAGTGCACCTATGGCAAATGTGGCTGGTGGTGTTTTGGCTAGTCATGTGTCAAAAGCAGGTGGTTTGGGCATGATAGGTGGCGGCTATTGTGATCACAATTTTATTCAACGCGAATTAGATTTAATCACTCACGAAAATTTTGGTATCGGATTTATCACTTGGCGACTCAAAGAATTTCCAAATGTATTGGATTTATCCCTTGCTTATCAGCCGCGAGCGATAATGTTATCGTTCGGTGATATCACACCATTTGTCAAAAAAATAAAAGCGCAAAATATTATTTTAATGTGCCAAGTACAAACCGTCGAGCAAGCTATCATCGTTAAAGATCAAGGCGCCGATATTATTGTTGCCCAAGGTAGTGAAGCCGGTGGTCATGGTGCGAGTCGTGGTACCATGAGTTTAGTGCCGGCAATTGTTGATCAAGTTGGCAGAACGCCTGTTGTTGCCGCTGGTGGAATTGCCGATGCCAGAGGCGTGGCGGCAAGTTTTCAATTAGGTGCTAAGGCTGTTTTAATTGGTACTCGTTTTTATGCGAGTAACGAAGCACTAGGCTCAGAAAATATTAAACAACAATTAGTAAAAGAAACAGGTGATAATACTTTCAGAAGTAATATTTTTGATTACGCAAGAGGGTATGTTTGGCCGAAACCTTATACTGCGCGTACGATAAAAAATGAATTTTCCAAACAATGGCAAGATGAAAATAATTTGTTAGAAAAAATAACACCAGATATTCAACAAAACTACCAACATGCTGTCTCAGAAAATAATACTGATATAGCGGGAGTTTTTGCTGGTGAAAGCATTGATTTAATCCATGAGGTTTTATCGGTGGATGAAATAATGCAACAATTAATCTTAGGATTAAAATAGCTTCACTATTTTACGTTATATTTCCTATTGTTTCATCGGCGTTATATTGTCTAAGCTTCGTCTTCTATTTCTAAAATGATAATTGTTTCAATATAGGATGATGGATATGTTTGGTAGAGAAATTAGCAAAGAGATTTGTTTTGACTTAGGCACCTTTATTTCGTTTTCATTAACGACAGGACTCCCTGCAGTGCCTTCTGCCATTTCGATATTTATTGTCATAGCAGCATTTAGTAAATTGGTACAACATGATAGAGAATATGTTAAAGCCTTTCAGCAAGGCATGATAGCAGGCATGATCCCAGGCATTTTTGTCAAAAATTATTGTTACAAGACTGAACCAAAAGATAGGCCAACTCCGTTACAATATTTTTGTCCAAAATAAATGATAGTTACCCTGTATAACAGGGTAACTTGTATTATCGATTTATGAAATTTATCTACAGGCTATAAGTTGTTGCCGATTTATATCATCATCATTGTCTTTTGAATTGAAATTATTTGGTGTCGTAGACTGTGTCTTACACGATAATGCTTTTTTTAATATTTCACGAGCAATACGTAGATTAAAAGCTAAAGTGAAATCATAATTAATATCACTGGTATTTGTGTTAGGTAAATTTCTCTCAATTCTTTGTTGTTTTAATAAAGGCCCAAAACTATCATCATAAGATGTCATTTTTTTTCTCCAATTTTTCTTATTAATATTTTCTGAGCGCATGATAAACTAATAGTTTAAAAACTTGTAAGAATAATATTTTTATATCATAAATAAAGTATTTTTATTTCAATATCAGTAGTTAACTTGAAGTGAATAGTTAATTTTATTTATACAGCGGGAGTATCCATGCTATTTGTTTTAGAAGTAGTTTCATCTCCGCCAGCGTCTACTAATATTTCATAGCGGCGGGGGGATGGTGACCCAGCTCGAGCCTCATGATGGTGTTCTGCTTGTTCGGAACTAAAAGCTAAATGTCGATTAAGTGTCGGAAATAAAGCTAATAACATGGCGAGACTAATCGCTTCAAGACTATCCCAATCTGAATTAGATTGAATAAGTTGTTTGACTGGAATTGCTGATGTGGCATTCCATGTTATTATTAATGGTAGTCTTAACCAACTTGAGACACTTTCACGACTAGGTTGATATTCTAAACCTAATTTTTCTGCTGCAATCGGTAACTCATTGACAGCAATGGTTTGGTGAACCGCGAGACTTGAAAAAATGATATTAAGAGATAAAGCACCTAAGCCAACATAACCGAGGTTGCCTTTGTCGTATAAATTTTTTAAATTATGCGGCGCAATCAGCATCACAACAGGGAGTACACGTTTTACAACTTGAACTTTAGATTGAACATGAAAAATAAATTTTGCGATTGTTTTATTATTTTTTAGGGTGGTCGTTTCTTCTTTTCCAGAGATCATTGATTTCGTTTTTAAGATTTCTGTAACATACTCAAACCCAGCAATAAATGCCATGTAAAATAATATAGCACCAAGAGCTGAATACCAATCAAATTTCTCAACATTCGGGTCATCTTCATAAATGTTATAATATACATCGTAAAATTCTTTTATCCAGTCATGCCCATAAACGACAGTAAAGATCCAATCGACTAAATTTTTTTCAATCGCAAAAAAATTATATACTTTTGATAATGAATTTGTACTACAACATAAACAAGATTTTAATTTTTCGAGAATACCACACGTTTCTTCGCTATCATCATCTTCCAGTATTTTTAAACGACGTTTAACAAAAGGACCTTCAAAACCCAAAAACTCAGCAAATTCTACTACAGCGGTGATAGTTGCAATGGTTGTGACACTACAAAAATAAATGGTTTTTTCTGGGAAAACAGCCATGCCTGATATTGCTGCATCAGCAAATGCACCAACAGCATCAAAAGCACCACCCGCAAAAATTAACAGATTTGTCGCACACTTCTTAGCATAGGCAGAAAACATTTTAATTATTCGATTTTATGTTCTAATTTGCAAAAAGGATAAAATATTTTTAATTTTATAGCTAGAATTAAATTGTAACAGTTTGTTCATAAAAATTAATAATCTACTACTATCATTTTAAAAGATTTAGGTAGGATAGTTGCCTAAAAAATATTAGATAGTATCGATCCCTTGTAAAATGGTAAGTAAGGCCGCATAAATTTTGGGGCTACCTGCGACAATTTGTCCACTCTCTAAAAATTGTGATTCGCCTTGGAAATCACTGACTAAACCACCTGCTTCGCGTATGATTAAACTACCTGCAGCCATATCCCAAGGGCTTAAACCTAATTCCCAATAACCATCTAACCGACCACAAGCCACATAAGCTAAATCAAGGGCGGCAGATCCGGCGCGCCGTAAACCTGCGGCTTTTGGGTAAATGGTCGCAAAAGAAGATAAAAAGAAATTTAATTTCGGATCATGATCACGATTTGGAAAACCCGTACCAATTAAACATTTTTCGATTTGATGTTCGCGTGTGACGCGGATACGCTTATTATTTAATCTTGCACCGCGGCCTCTTGTTGCAGAAAATATTTCGTCACGAACAGGATCATAAATGACGCCGTGTTCTATTTTATCCTGGTAACGAATGCCAATTGAAACGGCAAAATGAGGGAAGCCATGCATGAAATTTGTGGTGCCATCAATTGGATCAATTATCCAACAATCTTCTTTTTCACTGCCTTCTTGATAACCACTTTCTTCAGCTAAAATACTATGACTTGGATAAGATTTTTTTATTGTGTCGACGATTATAGCTTCGGCGTGTTGATCTACATTCGTAACAAAATTATTGTGCCCTTTTTCTTGGACTTTCACTAAATCTAAACGATCAACTGCTCGCAAGATAATTTGACCGGCTTTTCTCGCCGCTTCTATTGCAATATTTACAATGGGTTCCATTGGTGGATTCTACTTATTCAATATAAAGTGGCTAAGCTTATCAAAAATTATTCACTATGTAACGTGAAGATGATTAAAGGTTATCATCTTCATAAAATTTACAATCTTCGGGTTGTTCACCAAAACAAATCCAGGCAAGTGGATAATCTTGGCGAAACCACTTAGTGTCGTCAGGGGCTAAACTATAGTTAGCAATTTGAGTAAAGTAGGTGGCTCCCGTACTGTTAAAACATTGTAATAAAAAATGATTGTTCACCGTTCTCACAATTTGCACGCCAATAAAGGTTGCGTTAAAGGGACAGTGATGAAAGGACGCGAGTCCGCCTTCAACATGGGCATTGGCTGGTTGCAGCGTAAATAATAGTAATGTAAAGATTGCACATAATCGAGATAGCATAACTTCATCCCTAACTTTTCTCTTTTAATAAAATAAATATAGCAAAGGATAAAAATATTGCGCCAGGGTATGCTGTTTGTATTTATTTGCAGATTTGTAATTGACCTTCAGCTTGATTGCTTAATTTTGTGTTTTTGTTAATTAAGCGCTTAAGTACCGGGATGAGTAATAAACTCACTATCATTAATATAACCGATAACTTAGCTAATACTAAGTAAGCATGAGCATAGATTGGAAGCGATTGACTCGCCGTATATTGCTTGGGAACATCGGCAATCGTCGCGAGCATGCCGCCTATGGCAAATGATGCTGATTGTGCTAAAAACCAAACCCCCATCATCAATCCAACCATGTTTCGCGCAGATAAGACGGTGATCATTGATAAGCCAATGGGTGATAAAAATAATTCACCGATAGTTTGGAACATATAGCTCAATACCAGCCACCAGGCAGAAGTGATACCATGATGTCCCAAATGACAACCTAAAGCTAACACCGCAAATCCTAAGGTCATCATGATGACTCCAACCGCAAATTTAGTTGGAATAGAAGGATTTAAATTTGCTTTACCCAGTTTCAACCAGGCTCTACTTAATACAGGACTAAAGGCAATAATAAAGAAGGGATTAAAAAACTGGGTAAATTCGGCATCGATGTGAAAACCTAAAAAATTGGGATCCATATTGCGTTCAGCAAATAACATTAATGACGTGAATGTTTGATTGTATAAAGCCCAAAAACCAATCGAGATCACAATTAAGACTAAGGCGGCGATCATTTTATTTCGACTATGTGAAGGTAGTTTTAAAATAAGATAAAAGACAAAAAGTAAAATAACACAAGAGACTAAAATAACGATTAAATTGGTTAGGGCAGGATGGGTAAACGTCATTCTAAAAAATAAAACAGCGAGTATGATGAAAAGAAAAATCATCGCATCAATTTTAAATTTGTTAATTTTCCCTGTTAATAAAGGACTATTATTGGGAATTTCACCATGTTGGTTTAAGATTTTTTTTCCTTTAATAAATATGATCATGCCAAATATCATGCCGAGTGCGGCAATGATAAAACCATAATGCCAACCATAATGAGTGACCAAAGCGCCCGCAAAAATCGGTGGGATCAATGAACCAATATTGATCCCCATATAAAAAAGAGTAAAACCACCTTCACGTCTGTGATCATTTGGATCATCATAAAGTTCACCGACGATACTCGATACATTGGGTTTAAAGAAACCATTGGCAATAATTAAAATACTTAACGCGTAAAACAGGGCATTTTTTGAAGGAATCGCACACATTAAATAACCAAGTGTAAATAAAATGCCGCCTAAAATGATAGAGCGTTGAAAACCCAGATATTTATCCGCTAACCACCCTCCGACAGCGGGTGTTAAATACATCATAGCGCTATAAGTACCATAAAAGAGATAGGAAAGTTTATCGCTAAAATGTAATTGCGATGACATGTATAACACTAAAATAGTTTGAACGGTATAAAACCCAAACCTTTCCCAAAGTTCAGTAAAAAAAAGTAGATATATACTTTGTGGTTGTTTATCCAATGCTGCCATTAATCAAATTTCCGTAAAATACGCTTAATTTATAATGAGGGTAATTCTGCAATAGATAATATCTCATGACAATACGCATTTTTACGTGCCGTACATATTTTTTCACTCGAAACACACGGTATTTTTAGGTATGATGTATTTTTTTTCTAAATTCAATTAGATGGAGCGTGATGCAAGCATTAGATAACCTAACGGTTGTGCTCGTGGGCACAACTCACCCTGGAAATATTGGTTCGGTTGCAAGAGCAATGAAGAATATGTCACTGACGCGTTTACATTTGGTCTCACCTAAATGTTTTCCTCATGGTGATGCAACCGCTTTAGCAAGTGGTGCTGATGATATTTTGGCGAGCGCAAAATGTTTTGATTCGCTTGATGAGGCATTGGCTAATAGTCAATTGATCTTTGCAACAAGCGCTCGTGTTCGACATTTACCTTGGCCCATGCTCACTCCAAAACAGGCGGCTGCAAAAATAATATCAACTGCGGGAACCCAACATGTTTCATTAGTCTTTGGCCGTGAACATGCGGGCTTAACCAATGAGGAATTGAGTAAAGCGCATTTTCATATTCATATTCCAACAAATGAAAATTTTAGTTCTATGAATTTAGCCATGGCGGTCGCGGTGATGGTCTATGAATGTTATCAAGCTTCAAATAAAACAGAAGTTGACATGTTGCCTACTGATTTAGCTCCACATCAAGATAAAGAAAATTTTTATGAACACCTTGCGACACTTTTAATACAAGCCGGTTTTCTTGACCCCGAAAACCCCAGACATCTGATGCATCGAATTCGGCGAATATTTGCTAAAGCTTGTTTAGAAAAAGATGAAGTAAAAATATTACGCGGTATACTATCAGCATTCGAGAAGCCTCTTCTTTTAAAAGAGTAAAGTGAATGGATGAAAAAAGCATCAAATTATTTTTAGGTTTTAATGGTAAGTACTACCAAAGAAAATGGTCGACAGTACAATTAACAGGTAGAGCCAATACTTGGAATTGGTCTGCGTTTTTATTTTCTGTGTTATGGCTATCCTTTAGAAAGATGTATGGATTAAGTTTAATTTTTTCTTTTTGCATCATCCTTTCAAGTTTTATTGCTATCACATTTCGTTTTAGTTTAGAAGGTTTTGTTTTAATTATTTTAATTTGGCCTGTGATGCTCGGTTATTTCGGCAACCGAATGTATTATTATTATATGGAAAATCGTTTTCTAGAAATTTATGGTTCGGGCCTAAACGAAAAAGATATGCGTGTTTTAATTAAATCCGAAGGTGGTATTAATTTTCCAAGCGTGGTATTTGTTATTATTATTTTTTCGCTTATTTATTATTTTATGTTTGCTTGGTTAAATATGTTACCTGCTGCGTTTACACCTATAAATTTATACTATTTACTAATATCGTGAGATTCTTAATGAAAGTTTATTTTGATCATAATGCAACAACGATGCTTGATCCCATCGTATTAGAAAAAATGATGCCTTATTTAACTAATACTGTGGGTAATCCAACAAGCGTTCATCAATTTGGCCGTTTTTCAAGAAGTGCTATTGAAGGTGCGAGAGCACAAGTCGCGAGTCTTGTGAATGTGAGACCTTCACAAGTTATCTTTACTAGTGGTGGAACGGAGTCAGATAATTTAGCGTTACAGGGTTATGCTAAAAGTCATAAATTAAAAACCTTAGCGGTGAGCGCTATTGAACATAAAGCCGTGATTTATTGTGCGAACGCTATAGCAGAAGCTTCAGGCTGTCAATTGCAAATTATAAAAGTGAATCAACAAGGTGTGATTGATGAATTCGATTATCAGCAATGCTTAAAGCAAAAACCCGAATTAATTTCCATCATGTTGGCAAATAATGAAACGGGTGCGTTACAAAATATTTCGCACTTAGCAGAACTAGCACATGATGTGGGCGCTATCTTTCATTGTGATGCCGTACAAGCACTAGGAAAAATCCGGGTCGATTTTGACAAACTGGGCATTGATATGATGTCGATTTCAAGTCATAAAATTGGCGGTCCTACGGGTGTTGGCGCTTTAATTCTTCAAGAAAATTTAAAAATTGATCCGTTGTTTTATGGCGGTGGGCAAGAATTAAATATGAGAAGTGGTAGCCATCATATTGCGGGTATTGTTGGTTTTGGACAAGCCTGTGAATTAGCTGAAAAAAGATTAACACAACATCACTTTGATTTATTAAAACTACAACATCATTTTGAAGAAGCGCTTGAAAAAATACCGAAGGTCACCATTTTTTCAAAAGATGTAGAGCGTTTACCGAATACGACTTTTTTTTCATTGCCGCACGGGGATAGTGATTCGCTTGTTTTGAGATTTGATATGGCAGGGTTTGCAGTATCAGGTGGTTCTGCTTGTGGTCATCAATCTATTAGTCCTGTATTAGCCGCGATGAATGTCGATGAAAAAATAGCGCAAAGCGCGATGCGAGTCAGTTTTTCACATTTAAATACTGAACAAGAAGTCGATGCTTTTGTCAAAGAAATAGAAAATCAATTAGCCAGTCTCAATTTAGCTGCGAGTCAAACATAATATGAAAGATAACTTACCCATTTATTTAGATTACATGGCAACTTGTCCAGTTGATCCAAACGTTATCGATGTGATGTTAAAGTATATGAGACAAGATAGCCATTTTGGTAATGCAAGTTCTACTCATTATTATGGTGAACAAGCTAAAAAAGCCGTCGATTATGCAAGAGAGCAAGTAGCTGCAATTTTTGAAGCAAAAGCAAATGAAATTGTTTTTACCTCGGGTGCAACCGAAGCGAATAATTTAGCAATCTTAGGTGCGGCAGAATGTTATCAACGCAAAGGTAAACATTTAATTACTTGTCAAACTGAACATAAATCTGTTTTAAAATGTTTTCAACAATTAGAAAAATCCGGTTTTACTGTGACTTATTTAAGCGTGGATGAAAAAGGTTTTATTAATTTAGATGAGTTAAAAAAAAGCATTACTGATAAAACAATTTTAATTTCAATTATGCAAGTGAATAATGAAATAGGCGTGATTCAAGATATTCAAGCGATCACTGAATTAGCTAAACAACACGGCATTATTGTTCATGTGGATGCTGCGCAAAGCGTGGGTAAAGTCGAGTTAAATGCAAAAACGATCCCCGTTGATTTAATTTCACTATCGGGGCATAAAATTTATGGTCCTAAAGGCATTGGCGCACTGTTTGTGAAACGACAACCGAGAGTGCAATTACAACCACAAATAATTGGTTCAGGTCAAGAGTTTGGTTTACGAAGTGGAACTACACCCGTGCAATTAATTGCAGGATTTGGCAAAGCTGTCGAAATCGCCATGAAAAATAAAGAAGAAGAGTGTTGCCGAATAACGGCATTACGCAATCAATTATGGAATGGTATTAAGCATTTACCTGAAATTTGTGTTAACGGAGATTTAACTCACCGTGTCTGTGGTAATTTAAATATTAGTATAAAAAATATTCATGGAGAAGCATTGCTTTATGGTTTGCGTCAAATCGCTGTTTCTACTGGTTCTGCTTGTCATTCAGCAAATATTGACCCTTCACATGTGTTAAAAGCGTTGGGATTAAGTGATGAAGTGGCAAATAATTCTTTAAGAATTTCAATCGGTCGATTTACAACTCAACAAGATATTGAGAATGTGATAACATTATTTAACAGCGAAATTCCACGCTTACAACAAATTTCAGTGTGTTAATCATGGCAAATTACAACGAACAAGTATTACATTATTTTTATCAACCAGAACATGTAGGTGATTGTGAAGAAGATAATTCTGTTTTTAAAGTAAAACAGGGATCTAAAGAAAATGGTGCAATCGTGCAATTTACAGTTAATGTCGATAAAGAACATAACATTTCGAATTCTTATTTTAAAGCTTATGGTTGTGTCGCAACGATTGCTGCATGTGAATATGTTTGTCGTTCGATAATCAATATGCCTTTAGCAAATCTACAAGAACTCTCGTCTAATATGCTTATGAAAAAATTAGAATTACCTGAGAATAAACAATTTATTTGTGTCTTAATCGAAAAAGCCTTATTACAAATTGTTGATCAATTAAAGTCAAAAGGAAAAAGTAATGAATGATAAAACTCAAAGTTATGATCCAAACCAAGTTAATCCAGGTGAAGAAGTCACCATGACGCAAAAAGCCTTGGATCATATTCGCCATGAAATTTCAAAACAAGGTCATGGTATTGGTATTCGACTGGGTACTAAAAAAAGTGGATGTAATGGTTACGCTTATGTAATCGACATTATTGATGAAATTAAAACAAATGAATTTCAATTTGTGATAGCAAATGATATGACGCTGGTTGTCGATAAAAAAGATTGGAGTTTAGTTAAAGGGACTCAGTTAGATTATGTGCGTGAAGGCATTAATCATAAATTAATGTATCGCAACCCAAATGAAACGGGAAGCTGCGGCTGCGGTGAAAGTTTTAGTGTAAAAACGGATGAATAATAACAGGAGTTAATCTATGTTAAAGGGACTTAAATTTATTTTTCTTGTTATTTTCTGTGTTTGTTTTGTGATGGAGAGCTATGCCATGACTGGTGATTGTAGCTCTTATCAAGGTTGTTATCACTTAGCGACACGGGGCAATAAAATAGCCCAATATCTTCTAGCGTTAAAATATTTACATGGCAAAGGCATTTATAAAGATAGCCAACAAGCATTTAATTGGATGAAAAAATCAGCAGAGCAAGGATATGGT
Source organism: uncultured Legionellales bacterium (assembly GCA_964352985.1). Classification (GTDB taxonomy): domain Bacteria; phylum Pseudomonadota; class Gammaproteobacteria; order JAHCLG01; family JAHCLG01; genus CAYGUK01. The sequence continues at coordinate 1,388 of CAYGUK010000084.1, read as the reverse complement.
GAAGCACAATACGGTGTTGCAATTATGTATATTCAGGGAATTGGCACCGAAAAAGATTATTCTCTTGCACGTGGTTGGTTAACAAAAGCGGCTAGGCAAAATATTCCTGGTGCGTTTTACAGTTTAGGTGTGATTTATAGTAATGGCTATGGTGTGCCAATCGATCAACACACTGCGGCCAAATGGTATTTAGCTGCTGCAAAATTAGGTGATGCGGATGCGCAAAATAATTTAGCTAAAATGTATTTTTATGGAAATGGTGTCGAACAAGATAAAATTAAATCTTATGCTTGGTTACAAACAGCATTAGCAAATGGTTTAACGGATGCAACGACAATGACAAATGTTGCAAATAAAATCTGGCAACAGTTAGATGAAGAGCAACGTGTCCAGGCAAAGATGTTAACTTTAAAATATAAAAAGATGTATAAGGCTGAAATTGTGGGATCAAATTGATGATAAAATTTTTAGCTGTTGGTGCAGGCGGTTTTATTGGTAGTATTTGCCGCTATCTTATCGGATTATTAATGTTGTGGTTGACTCGAAGTCATTGGTTTCCCTTCGGTGTGTTTGTTGCCAATATGTTTGGTTGTTTATTAATTGGATTTTTATTTGCATTATTTGAACATTTACATGTGATGAATACCACGTTGCGATTATTCGTCTTTATGGGATTTTTAGGCGGATTTACGACATATTCTTCATTTGCCTTAGATACATGGCAATTAGCCAATCAAAATCATGTTTTTGCTGCGATGATAAATGTGGGGGTGCAAATTGTTTTAGGTTTATTTGCTGTTTGGTTGGGAATGGTCATTGCAAAATTAATGGTCGGAGAGATTCATGCTTAAAGTTTTTATTTTTTTTATGTTATCAACTTTAGCATTCAGTACTTTTGCCAATCAAAGTGAAGATTGCAAATTATATCGTGAAATAAAAATTGGCATGAGTTTAGTTCAAGCAAGTAAATTATTAGGTCAGGTCAAAGCCTTAGCGACTCGACATATTACTATTTATCGTTGGCATGATCCGGAAGCAACGCTTACAGCCTCATTTGAAGATAATCATTTTTCTTATGTTCATTTTTATGGCGAAGGGGTGAATACGATACCTGAAAAATTTCGACAAGCTAAAAGACAAGCGACGACTTTAAGCCAATTAGAAATGCTTTTGGGTAAACCCGATAAAAAATCTCAATTTGTTGAAAAGCGATACCAATTTCATTTAAAAAGTGGCAATGAAATTGGTATTCGTATAAATAACAAAAACAGAATCGTTAGTATTTATGCCGGATTTTATTGTCCTTAAAATTTTTTAAATTTTTAATTGTAACTTCAGCATAAATGCTGAATAGTTACCCTGATAATACTGCCTAACCTGGCAAAGCC
>CAYGUK010000083.1:0-18212 GCA_964352985.1 uncultured Legionellales bacterium | reverse complement strand
TTATCATAGAGAGCACTAGCATTTAAATTAATAGCAGACTCTTTATCTTGCAATTAAATCTTTGATTATTTTTTGAACTATATTTAATTTGAAAAAAAGATAATATCTAATTTGTGAAAAATAGAATTTCAATCTAGTAAATAATAAGAAAATGTAATAACAAATAACTTAACAACGATGTTTATTATTAATATTAGTATTCAAGGGAATAATGACAAGCAAGCTCAATAATTACTCGACTTATTTTCTATAATCATCATGAAACATAAAACTATGATTTAAGCCTTGATTCAATTTTATTTTGCATAAGAGAAATTATAAGGTCCACAAAAGGAAGTGTAATGATCTGTGGAATAACTATATTGCGTTTCATCATGGTTAGTTAATATTCTCACCATGCCACGATTAGGTGTGCCACTGGTAAAAGGTAAAATAGCTTTTTCTAAGTCAGGTGTAAAGTCAGTAGGATCATTACTCGGATTAGGATAAACCGTAAATTCCCAACAGCTACCTGCCCCACCCTGTAAGCCACCAGGACAATTGCCTTGCCAAGTTTTTTTATAATAAGGATATTGATTTATAGCCAAATTGTGAGATTGTTGGTCTTTACTAATCGCATTAATCGTATCACTAAAGTTTATATTGAAATTACCCAAATCATGTTCATAAAAGTGTAAATCAACATGTTGCAAAACAAAGTTTGATTGGCAGGAAGAAATATTGGAAGCGAATGTCGGAGAAGTTGTCAAACTAGCCATTAAAAATAAAGGAACATAGAGTAGGGATTTTTTCATGGTTGATAACTCACCTTGTTATAAATGACTTTCATTTTAGGAGAATTATTTTATCACCGCAACCCTAAAAATCCGTATCTACTAATAAGATTCTGTGATAATGTTCGCATCGAATTTTTACCATTACGGTATTATATGAACAAACAAAACTCTCGCTATGATGTCATCGTTATTGGTGCTGGCACTGCGGGTATCTCAGCTGCAGCACAATTAAAACAAACCTCAAAAGATATCTTAATACTCGAAGCAAGAAATAGAATAGGCGGTAGAATTTGGAGCGAAATAACACCTAAAGGCATTGTTGACTTAGGTGCGTCCTGGATTGAAGGAATCACCAACAATCCAATTTATGCAAAAGCAAAACAACATAACATTAAGTTAGTTTCTACAGATCTTGAATATTATTCAATTTATAATCATGAAAGTCAGGCGCTCTCAGACGAACAACATTTAAAAATAAAACATTTAAATAATGAGTTTGACCACTTTCTTGATCACCGAGAATTTTATTATAAAAAAGATCGCAGTCTCGAAGAAGCGATTAAAGATTATGTGACTAACCATCATCTTTCTGAAGAAGATATACAATTACTCTATTTTATCATCCGAAAAGATATTGCTAGTGAATATGCAGCGAATTTAGCGAATATGTCATTACTCTATTTTGATCAAGATAGTGCTGCTTTAGGCGATAAAATGATTTTCCCGCAAGGTTACAATCAAATATTGCAACCTATGTTAAACGATATAAACATCTTGTTAAATCAAAAGGTCAAAAAAATTGATTATCACAATAATTTAATTAATGTTTTTACTGAGGACAATTGTTTTCAATGTGAAAAAGTTATTTGTACTGTGCCTCTTGGCGTCTTAAAAAAACAAGTCATTGAATTCCTACCCACCTTACCTCATTATAAAATGCATGCGATCAAACATTTAAATATGGGTGTAATGAATAAAATTTATATCGAGTTTCCCGAGCCATTTTGGCAAGATTTTAAAGGTTTTTTATTATGGCAACAAATGCATGAGCACTGGTGTCTTGTTTTAGATTGCGATCAATATTATCAAACGCCTGCTTTATTAGGTTTTAGTTATGGTCAGTTTGCTATTCTGCTTGAACAATTAAGCGATGAAGAAATTTTGCAAAAATTTACCCTGGAATTAAGTAAGGTTTTCAAAAGATCCATACCTAAACCAAGCTATTTTAAAATCACTCGTTGGCATCAAGATCCTTATAGTTTTGGATCTTATTCTTATATTCCAGTGGGAGGCCGTGGTATTTATTATCGTGATTTAGCACGCCCTGTTAACAATAAAATATTCTTTGCCGGGGAAGCAACGCATCAAACTTTTCCATCAACTGTTCACGGCGCGCATTTATCTGGGATCTCTGCCGCCTTAAACATTATGGCTTCTTGATTCGATATAAAACATGGGATGCTAACATATGCTGTGGATCAATATTCGGATGTAAAAAATCGTCAGCAGGATCATAAGTCATGTTTATTTTTTCCATAACACGTCGAGAATTTTTATTTGCAGGAACGGTAAAGGCGATCACTTCATTTAAATATAAATCATTAAACGCTTGGTTTAATACCGCCGTTGCTGCTTCTGGCGCGTAACCTTGCCCCCAATGTGAACTTGCTAATCGCCAACCTATTTCAACAGCAGGCGTGAAATGCGCATTGAAAATCACATTCATCATACCGGTAAAACCAATAAATTCATGAGTGGATTTAAGTTCCAAAACATAAAATGTAAAACCATGTTCATAATAATGTTGGCAGAATCGTCCTATCAACCAAGCCGATTTATCTCTATCACAAAGTCCAGGGAAATGGGCCATGACTTTTTTATCTTGGTTAATTTGAGTAAACGGTGTAATGTCTGCCTCGTCCCATGTTCGTAAATTTAGTCGAGGTGTCTCAAGTACTATCATTAGATATCCTATAAATGATTTCTATTTAAATATGACCATAAAAAATTTATTTTAATTGTATAGATTTTTGTTTTAAAGCCCCTTTTCACCCCAAAAAAACATTAAAATTGGAAGGTGATATTTTCTACCTAGAGAATATATAGTTAATCAAATTAGAAAAAATTTTCGCCCTATAATTACCAAAAACCCGTTATTATTAGCCGAAAAGTAGGCAATTTTTCACATGGTATTTATATTGTGCCTATTATATAATTTAAGTTATACGTAAAAACCCGGGTAATGTATTTGAATATTTATTACTATGCACTAATGATTGATTTTTATGATTACTTGTGTGAATATTGTTTTAATTTTAAATTTGGTTCCGTTTATTTATGATTACGATTCAGTCTAAGACAGATTCCCAATCCGCTTTTAACAAACCATTTTGGGTTATTTGGGCAATCGAACTTTGGGAACGTTTTGGCTATTATGGTGTACAAGCGTTACTGGCGCTTTATTTTGTTAAACAACTTGGTTATAGCGAAGCAAAAAGCATTTACGTTTTTGGATCATTTAGTGCTTTTACTTTTGGTTTTATTTGGCTTGGCGGCTGGTTGGGTGATTATTATTTAGGTGCAAAGCGCACGATTATTCTCGGTGCAACAACCCTCATGTTATCTTACGCAGGTCTAGCACTAGCTAATCACAATACCATCTATTACGCGTTAGCAGGAATTATTGTCGGCAATGCCTTATTTAAAGCAAATCCCAGTTCACTCATTGCTAAAATGTACCGAGACAGTGGTTCTGCTATTGATGGCGCCATGACACTTTATTACATGGCCGTTAATATTGGATCAATGATATCAATTTCTATCACCCCTATCATTTCTCAAAGATTTGGTTGGTCTTGTGCGTTTTGGCTTTGTGCTATTGGACTCGCCTTAGGTTTAACTAATTTTATTTTCTATCTTAAAATTTTAAATCATATCCACACTGATGCTGGAAAACAGCCGCTCAATCTCTCTCGATTAATTGTCACTATCGTAGGAAGTATACTTGGCATTATTATCATTGCTCAATTATTAGATAATACGCCGGTTTGTAATGTGATCGTTTATACTGTCGTTGGGTTTACATTTTTTTATTTTTTAAAAATTGCATTCAAATTACATGGTATCGCTCGCACTAGAATGTTAGTTGCATTCATTTTAATTTTACAAGCGGTGATATTTTTTGTTTTATATAATCAAATGCCCACCTCACTTATTTTTTTCGCTTATCATAATATCAATAATCATATTTTTGGCTGGACCATTCCTGCAGCAGAATATTATGCGCTTAATCCGTTAACCATTATTATTATGTCACCCATTTTAGCATGGCTTTATTATCGTATTCCTTCAACTCACGTAACAAAATTTTGTATTGGGATGAGTTTAAGTGCTTGTGCATTTTTAGTATTAGCCCTACCACAGTTTACGGCAATGAATGGTTTTGCTTCACCATTATGGATGGTGTTAACTTATTTTTTACAATCTACTGGTGAACTTCTTATTTCCGGTTTAGGCCTTGCAATGGTTGCCGTATTATGTCCAAATGAAATAAGTGGATTTGTCATGGGTGTTTGGTGGTTAACGAATATGTTAGCGGGTCCGCTGGGTGCTTCGGTTGGTGCGTTAACCGCGCCAGAAAACAGTGGGCATCTTTCAGCACTAAGTAGTTTACATATTTATAGTCACGTTTTTACGGAGATTGGTGTCGTAACTGGCATCGTCGCAATAATTATGTGGTGCAGTCGTCCAGCCTTAAATAAGTTACTCAAATAACCGATGAATCACTTTTTACAGTTAATTAAACCCATGTTAGTATAAAACCTAAATTTGAAATTAATTTAGGTTTATATGACCACTAAACACGAAAAGATACCTAGCTGCACTATGTATAAATCTGCTTTTTTAATGGCAGCAATTTCTGGCTTTAGTGATGTGTTTGGTTTTGTCGGACTCGATCATTTGTTTACCGCGCATATCACCGGCAATATCGTCATTATCATTTCGTTCATTTTGGAAAATTCACCAGGAATTGTTTCTAAAATAATCGCTATTCCTGTGTTTATCATTTTTGCTTTTATTATTTCAAGCGTCATTGAAACTCAGGGAATGACTCGACGTTCATTATTGTTTTGGTTAAGCCTTGAAATTATATTATTCATCACACTTTTAATTTGTGGTTTATATTTTATTCCAATGCTTTCTATCAGCTCTAAATATTTCATTATCATTAGCATGCTACCAGTTTGCGCCATGGCTATTCACAACACCTTACTCAGAACTTATATGTCGACGTTTCCACCTTGCACTGTAATGACGGGAAACTTAACTCAATTTGTAGTAGATGTAACTGCATTTCTATTATCAATTTTGCGCATCCCCATCGTCACAGAAAATCAACAAGTCGTTCAGAAACTAAAACGATTTGGCAATGTCTTATCTGGATTTATCTTAGGTGGTTTAATGGCAGCTTTTGGGTATATTTATTTTCATTTTTGGTGTGCTTTAATTATTATTGGATTACTTGTTATTTTACTTTGTTTGACCTTTTTTCATAAAAGCACCTAAACTCTACTAAAAGTTGCATAATTTCTTTGGCGGTTTCCCTTATTTATCTCATCAATTATTAAATTAATTTTTGAATGCTCATTGATTTCAACATCAGGCAAAAATAGTTTGATTTCATGTTGAAGTTCTTCCGATAACAAGCTAAATTTTGCATTTTTTACTTGGATAGAAACATGATTTATTGCAAAAGCACAGGTGATAACTGGCAACCCTGCAGCAAGTAAAAGTAAAGTGATATCTAAAAAATTAAATTCGCAAACACTTTGAAAAGCAGATGCCAAATCAGAACTACAGTTGGTATTTGTTGTATTTATGAAAAATTCACAGGGTGTAATATCCTTTTCTTTGACAATACAATCATCGTGGTCAGTAACAAAGTGATTTATTCTTTTTTTAGCCTGTGCGTTAGTTCCATAGCACGCAGTCATCATTAATGAAAATAAAAGAAACGTCCCAATATATATTTTCCGTCGACGTTTCACTTGATATTGATGTAACTCTTTTTCAATTTTTGCAATTAATTCAGGCGAAGTTATCGGCGCTTGAGAGGAGTTATTTTTACTTGTTAGTGCTTCTGAATTTTTCGACATTTCAATGAGTTCAGAATACATGATATATTTCCATTATTAGTAAATCAGTGGAAAATAGTAAATAAGATAACTTTAAAATGATTGTGTAAATATTACTGATACGATTATCAACAACATGAGTCAGAGCAGAAATCACTATCAGAAGAACGACACTTTCATTTACGTGATTTGCCCGATGGTTGTACCTTAGATCTTATGCAATTACATAACTCCATTACGTCTGTGAAATATAACGTTTATGGTACTTTTTTCTTTTCTAAACCTGATACTAAAATGCAACGAATCAATAATGCCTACCAGCGAGCTAGAATGGCCTTTTTCAGAAGAGAGTTGTCGGAAAATACGTTAAAAGAGTTTTTACATTTTAAGGATGGGAGTAATGAAAGTTTGTATGAGGCTTTGCAATATACTTGGTTTGGTACTAAACAAGGTGGTGAAGAAGTTATTACTCATTACCATGCAACAACAAAACAAAATTCCAAGTAAAATGAGTCGCTGATGACTCACACCATTTATAAACTTATAGAATTACATGATAAAATTTATATTAACTCTTTTATTGCGTTGTAGTTGGGTTAGGTTCACTCATATATTTAATTACCTGAATATAAGCATTTTCTGAACATTCTTCTTTGCTTAACTTAGACTCTAAACAAAGACCACCATGATGCATTAAGCCTTTGCCAATTTTAATTTGTTGGACTAAATAATCATAAGGACTTTTATAACGATTAGGATTTTGAGCGGCTTGCTCCTTGGCATGATTAAATCGTACTTTCCAAGCTTCGACATCAAATGCAGGTGGCGCATTTAAACCTTTAGCGACTTTAGGTGCATGGCAATTACTACAAGCATGTTGATACACTTTTTCTGCTAACGCACGATTTGTTTTTGATAAAATTACATTTTGTAATTTTAAATTATCAGCATTGATTATGGCAGTAAAGAATAATAATATTATAAATACCCATTTTCTCATCACAACACTCCTTCGATTAAAAATAAAGTTTGAAATCTTTTCAATGATGAAAACAACTTTCATCACTATTGCTTTGATAATCCAAATTCTCAGTAAAAAATTGTAAATGTCGTTTCATATCTGTTAATAATTGATCTGCCATATCTCGACTAAAACCTTCCTTAACGACAATACGCATCACAATCAAATCTTGTCTATCTTCTGGCATCGGGTAAGCAGGAATAAGCCAACCTCTATCACGTAATCTTTCAGAAAAGTCAAACAAAGTAAAATGTTGTGGTTGATTAAACGTCCAACAAACAACCGGTATATCATCACCACGACTTAATATTTTAAACAGTCCAATTTTTTCAATGGACTCTGCAAAATAATTAGCGACATGCTGACAGTTTTGCTGAATTTTTTGATATCCCGCAAAACCTAAACGTAGAAAATTATAGTACTGTGCTACAACTTGATTACCCGGTCTTGAAAAGTTAAGCGCAAATGTTGGCATATCGCCACCTAAATATTTTACATGAAAAATTAATTCCTCAGGAATTTCGTGCCAATTTCGCCAAATTGCAAAACCCACCCCCGGATAAACTAAACCGTATTTATGGCCAGAAACATTTATTGATTTAACCCATTTTAATCTAAAATCCCAAGCTAATCCTGGTTGTAAAAAGGGTGCTATAAATCCACCGCTTGCCGCATCAACATGAATGGGAATTTGCATGTCATTTTCTTGATTAAATTTGTTTAACTCATGATTTAATTCATTAATAGGATCATAGCTTCCATCAAATGTACTACCTAAAATGGCCACAATACCAATGGTATTTTCATCACATAATTCCAATGCCTCACTCACAGATAAATTAAAATTATTTCCTTGGCATTTGACAAACCGCGGCGTGACATCAAAATAGCGACAAAATTTATCCCAACAAACTTGCACATGTGATCCCATCACTAAGTTTGGCTTATCAGTGGTTTTATTTTGCGTTTGTCTCAATTTACGCCATTGAAATTTAAGAGCCAGTCCGCATAACATTGCCGCTTCACTTGAACCTACGGTAGAAGTACCCGCTGCATGTTCTGCCTTTTCTGCGTGAAATAAATTTCCCAAAATGTTCACACAACGCGACTCGATTTCAGCTGTTGCAGGATATTCATCCTTGTCTATCATATTTTTATCAAACGTTTCTCCCATTAAACGTTTCACTTCAGGTTCCATCCAAGTGGTGACATAAGTAGCAAGATTTAAACGCGCATTACCATCAAGCGCTAATTGATCATGAACTAAATTATAAGCCACATTCGAGGGAAGTCCTGTTTCAGGCAAGGTGAATTTAGGAATAGATTGTTCCATCATACGTGAAGCATAAGTCGGCGTGATATAAGTATCTTTAGTTTTGTTTTTTGTGACTTTACTCTTAATAATTTTATGCATAAAAATCTCACCTACACAAGTTCGCTCCAGTAATTTAGCATATTTTGATCTATATCAAGTTGTCAATTTTTTTTTACCATATAATTTATATAAATTAATTAGAGAAGGTTAAACAATGAAAAAACATGAATCTGTGAAAAGTATTATGTCCACCGATTTAATTTATGCTAAACACGGTGATAAAATTTCTGATATTAAACACTTAATGGATAAAAATTTTATCCATCATGTACCTGTTGTAGATGGTAAAAAACTAATTGGTATATTAAGTGTCTTAGATATTATCCGCGAATCTTTTATGAATTTTCTGACACCCAATGATAAAAATGCTGAAGAAGCACTGGATTTTTATGCAAAAATTGAAGATATCATGACCAAAGATGTTATAACGTTAAAAGATACTGACGATATTGCTCATGCTGCTAAAATTTTATCATCCAGTGATTACAATTCATTACCAATTATAAACAACAATGAGGAACTAGTAGGTATCATTACAACAAAAGATCTTGTTGGTTATTTAGCTGATCAACTTTAATTTTCCATCACTTAAATAAATTTGCCGATGTGCAAGATCGGCAAATTCCTTATCATGAGTTACTAGTACAATGGTTGTATTATTTTCTTGATTAATTTTTTCAAAAATATTCATTACAATTTTGCCATTAACAGAATCAAGATTCCCTGTGGGCTCATCTGCAAATAAATATTTTGGATTTAAAATTAACGCTCTTGCGATTGAAACACGTTGTTGTTCACCACCAGACATTTGACGGGGTAGTTTATCTTTAGCATCGATTATATTAAATGTTTCTAATAAATGATGAGCATAGGCTATGATAGATGCGTCATGATGTTGATTCGTTTTCCTTGCTGGTAATAGAATATTTTCTAAACTCGTCAATTCTGGTAGCAGATAATGAAATTGAAAAACAAAACCAATATACCTATTTCTAAAAAGATGTAAATCATCAACACTCATCTCAAAAGGATTATTTCCATCAATCTCTACAATACCACTTGAAGGTAGATCCAACGTGCTAATTAAATATAACAGTGTACTTTTACCCGAACCGGAACGTCCCGTTAAACTAACATATTCTCCATCGGATAGTGAAAACGATATATCTTTCAAAATTTGAATTGACTTAAATGATTTAGTGATATTTTTGACATTTAACATTAGCCTGTCCCACCTCTTATTATATCAATCGGCGTCATCCTACTTGCGTCTTTTGCTGGTAATATGCTTGCAATAATTGCTGAAACGAATGCTAATAAAAAGGCATAAAAGTATATTTCAGGTGAGAAAGAAACCATGAGATATTTATACTGCCCTATTTCATTGGGAATAAAAGGAATATACTGAATAAGAAAACAGGCAACAAATCCCAGGATTATACCTATTATACCGCCCATCACACCAATTAATAATCCTTGATAAGAAAATAAATTTCTCACTTCTTTTGGTGTAAAGCCAAGAGCTCTTAATATAGCGATTTCTTGTTTTTTTTGATTTATAATTGCATTTAAAACATTATAAATTCCAAAACAACCAACAAGTAATATCGCTATCACCATAAAATCACGAATTAAACTTTGTGTAGTAAAAACTGAGAGTACATTAGCATTGCTTTTATCCCAGCTTAGAATTTTATCATCGCTTAAATGAGACCAATTCTCAGCAATTTCATTTGCGAGCGACACTTTTTTTAAGCGCACTATAAAATCCGAGATTTGATTAGGTGTTTGATTGATTTTCTGAATATCATTAATATCAGCATAGGCAGTAGAATCATCTAATTGTTTTATCCCAAGCCGAAATACCCCTACAATTTTAAATTTTGTAGCACCGTGTTCTCCTACACTAACAAATACATTATCATCGATATGAAGCCCCAATATTTGCATTAACCCTGCACCTAAAATAATTCGATTTCCTCCGTCTTTTATATTTGAAAACTGTCCCGCTATCATATAATGATTAATCGTGGTTACTTTTAATTGTGCGCTGGGATCAGTACCGATTAGCTTTATTGCTTGACGAATTTTACCTTTATATAAGATTGCTTGAATAATTAATTGAGTAGAAAAAGCAGAAACCTGTCGATCTGAAGATAATTTTTTAAACCAGAAATAAGGATTATCTAAACGAGATTGATCACGACGACCACTGGGCTGTACAAACCAATCAACAATTTTATCATGATGAAACATTTTATTATTAATTTCATTTTCGTTTATATACTCTTCTGGCGCTGAAATACGGATTTGAGCATCGTTATTAATTAATTGATCGATAATAAATTGTTGAAACCCTAACATAATACTAGAAATGATGATATAGGCTGCTGTACCAAGTATAATACCAATTAGTATTAATAGAGATTGTCTTTTTCTTGATAATAATTGTCGAATTGCTAAAAAAAACATTTCATTAATCTTTTTTTGCTAAAATGAAATCTTGTGTTGATAATTGTTTTGAATCAACTTCAATATCATTGTTGGATCGAAAGCCTATGTTGACTTTTAATTTTTTTATATGCCCACTTTTACTTCGTATAGTGATAAAATCACCATCTATAGAAGACGCTGGAACCAATAACACATTTTCTCGAGATTGAATGATGATAGCTACATCGGCATTCATATCAGGCAATATATTTTTCGGTAAATTATCGACGATTATTTTAACATAAAATTCATGGTTTTTTGGATAGATAGAATCTACGTAACCATAAAACAAAGTATTATCTAAACCATCAAATAAAAGTTTAACTTTTTGACCTTTCGCTATTTTTAGTGCGGCCTTTTGTGGAAGTGATACCAAAATATATCGGTCAGCCAAATCAGTTATCGTTAAAACTGTATCCTGCGGATAAACAGTTTCATGTAGATAAAGTGGTAGAGCTGTCACGACTCCAGAGAAAGGTGCTTTAATAATGGGTAAATCATTAAATTTAACCAATTTTTGATCTTTAGTAACAGTTTGACCTTCACTCACAAATAATTCCATTACACTTGTTGTTATGCCAACTTTTAAATGATAAAACTTATTTGATGTCACAGTCCCTAGTCCATAAATAGCTTGAACTACATTACCCCTATGCGGATGTATCCAAACTGAGCGGCGATTAAAATAATAATAGCCTGCTAAAAATAGCAGCAACAATCCCATTATAAATAATATGACATAACGTAATTTATTTTTCATAGTACTTCTCAAACTCTTTACTTAAAAGACCTTTCACTTGTTTAAAAATTTCATCGCATTCTTTATTATCAAATGCTTTAAAATCAACATCACAACTTATGCCAATAATTTTAAGCCTGCTATTAACTAATTTTAAGCTTTGCGCTAGGTTTAAAACCTCTATCATTCCCAATCCATGGCTACTTGTTTTTTGTTTCTCTAGATGTTCAATTTCTCGAAGAGAATAAAAACTAACCTCTCCTTTAGGTTTATCATTTAACACCGCATCTAATAGATATACCAATCGATAAGGCGCTATCATATTGATTAAATTAATTCCTGGACGATCGGCAAATAATATATTTAAATTTAATTTTTTAATATAGCTATCATCACGTAATTTTTTAGCCAATTGTATCCCAATTTGATCTGCGCCAAAGGGTGAACCAATACCAAGGATAGCTATGTCGTTAATCACGTTTAATTCTCAAATTTAGAAAATGTGTGGAACAAGAAATACAAGGATCATAATTTCTTATTATTTTTTCACAAAGTAACCGAATTTCATCATCAGGTAGATTTATCGCATGATTTATAATTGCATGATGTAGTTCTTGCTCAATTCTTGCTTGGTTTTGACTTGTCGGAGGGATAATATTCGCTAACGTTATCTTACCCTCATCATTTATACCATAATGATGCCAAAGTAGTCCTCTCGGTGCCTCTGTAGCAGCCGTACCTTCACCACCTTGTAATTTATAGTCTGCGTATGAAGTATCAGGTATAACATAGTTTTCCAAAATTTTCTTCGCTTCGATAAGTGTATAATATATTTCAATTGCACGTGCTAACATAGAATGAAACATATTATTACTGGGAAACTTAATGGGTAACCGCAACATCAAATCTTTCACCTGCGACGGTAGTTTATTATAATTCAAGTTTATTCTCGCTAATGGACCAACTAAATAAGGTTCATTATTTAATAGGCAGTGTAACGCCGTCGAATGAGGGACTTGATGTTCTTTAAAATGGTATAAAAATTCTTCTGGTTCAATTACTAAGCCATTACTTGAAATTATTTTCCCCTCGTTAAAAGGATATTCAGTTTGATGACTAAGTGATACACAAATAAATTCATCATTCAATTCAGGATAGTTAAAAGTTGATAACCAATTAATTAAAACAACAGCCTCATTTATTGCCTGTTTAATATCAAGTAATAATAATTTCACTTTCGATCTTTTCGGTGCTCGATAAAATCCGCCAACCCGAACACCTACAGGATGAACGGAACGTGCGCCTAATAACGAAACAATACTATTACCTACTTTTTGTAACAATAATCCTCGTTTAACCTCAGTCGGAAATTTTTCGGCCATTTCTGCTGCAGATTTGAAACCTAAATAATCTGGTAAAGCTAATAGGTGAATATGTAAAGCATGACTTTCTATCCACTCACCACAATAAAATAAACGCCGCATTTCGCGAGTCCAAGGTGATATATTAACTTTAAATATTTTTTCGATGGCATGAACCGCACTCATTTGATATGCAACAGGACAAATTCCACATATGCGAGCGACAATATCAATCACTTCAGAATAATCACGCCCAATTAAAAATTTCTCAAAAAAACGAGGGGGCTCATAAATTCTTAATTTCAAATCTTCTACTTTATTATTTTCAATAATTAAGTCTAAAGCACCTTCGCCCTCAACCCGTGCTAACATGGGAATGTTTATTTCAATTTGTTTTTTACTCATCACCAATTAAACCATCTTGTAAAATATTTTTAACTGTTGTTTTAAACGCATTTGCACCATTCGTAATAAAGTTAAATCGTTTTACAATTTCTTCATTATTTAATCCAAGCGTTTTAAATTGAGAGACTAGTGACGCTGTATTAATGGTATTAGCAGGACCAAAACAAGCATAACAAGCTCGACCAACACTGGGACAAAGCGCACCACAACCATTCTGAGTCACAGGCCCCATACAAGGTAATTTTTTCATTATCATCACGCACGGATGTTGTTGTCTTTTACATTCAATACAAACTGACTCACTTTCATATTTTGGCGTAACCTCATAATATAAAGACATGATGACGTCTTGAATTTGATCACTTGTAATAGGACAACCTGAAATTTCAAAATCAACTCGCACATATTGGCTAATAGGAGAAGCTTTATCCAAACTTTCTATATATTCTGGTGAAGCATAGACACTCGAAATCCATTCCTGAATATCTTTACCATTACGCAATGCTTGAATACCACCACTCGTCGCACAAGCACCAATAACGATTAAATAGCGACTGGTATTTCGGATCGCTTTTATTCTTTCAATTTCATCAGGCGTTGATACACTTCCCTCAATAAAAGCGATATCCACAGGTTCATTTGGATTAATGTGCCCAGCTTCGATAAAATGAACAATATTGATAAGTTGATAAAGTTGAATCAACGCTTCGCCCATATTCAAAAAAGCAAGTTGACAGCCATCACAAGAACTAAATTTATGGACAGCAACCTTCAATTTATTCATGATTTAATGACCATCACATCACAGTTTGCTCTTGTTAAAATAGCGTGAGCAATAGATCCAAGATGTTTATTTGAGTGATTTCCCACAATAATTAAGTCAACATTTAGATTATCAGCAAATTTATTCACTTCAATTTTAGGATCACCCAATAAAATATGTTGATGAGTATTATCAATAGCAAATTGATAACACAATGAAGATAATTTATCTTCAGCATTTTTAGTCAGTTTTTTTTCAATATCGAGTAATTCAACCATTTCATAAAATTTTAAAGGGTGTGGATCAACAATGTGTATGATACTGAGCTTTGCTTTAAATTGTTGTTGAATGACCAACGCTTGTTTTAACGTATCTTCACTATTCGATGATAAATCTAATGCTACGAGTAAATGTTGATATTGTTTCATTTTTAAAATCCTTCAATGTTAAATAAAGTTTTAATACTTGAATAATTAAAAACAGGCCCATCTTTACAGATAAACTTGCCACCAAACTGACAATGCCCACAATGAGCAACTGCGCAATGCATATTTCTTTCCATGCTTAAATAAATGGATTCTTCCTTTAAATCTCGGTTCAGTAAAGTTTTTGCCGCATAATGCATCATTATTTCAGGCCCACACATAAAGGCAACGCTATTAGTATTTGTAATTTCTATATTTTTTAACAATTCAACAACGTTCCCAACTAACCACGGCCAATTCTTTGACGTTTGATCAGCACTTAATAATACCGTCGTATTTGGTATAGTTTGCCAATAATTATATCGGCCACGATAAATTAAATCGTCGGAATGCTTCACGCCCTGTAAAATAAATAATTTCCCAAATTGTTGACGCCGAAAAATAATGTAATTTATTGCCGCAACAACTGGCGCGCATCCTAGTCCACCTGTCACTATGATGATATCTTTTCCCTGACACTCAGTTAATGGCCAACCACGACCAAATGGCCCTCGCACACCAATCCGATCACCTTTTTTTAATTTAGCAAATCCTTGTGTGACCCGACCTAATATACGAATAGTATGATCGTAATAATGTTCATCAAGTGGATCAGAAACAATTGAAATCGCAATTTCTCCAACACCAAACAAATACAACATATTAAATTGACCAGGTTGAAAATGATATTGTTGATGAATATTGGGATCACTAAATCTTAATCTTAACGTAAAAATAGTGGGGGACTCTTGTATTCTATCCTCTATAATCGCTTCATGAGGTAAGTAGGGATCAGTCATCATCATAACAGACCGCCTTAATTTGTTCAGTCACATCTATTCCAACAGGGCACCAACTAATGCATCGCCCGCACCCTACACAACCACTTTCACCAAATTGCTCATGCCAGGTTGCAAATTTATGTGTTAACCATTGACGATAACGATGTGAAATTGTTGAACGAATCGTTTTGCCATGGATATAACTATGTTCATCATTAAAGCATGAGTCCCATAATCTAACATGGGTTGATTTTGTCGGATTAAAACTATTCTCTTGTTTTTCTAAATGACAAAAACAAGTTGGACAAACTTGGGTACAATTTCCACAAGATAAACATTTTTCAGCAACATCTTGCCATGCTTTATGTTTAAGATTAGCCATTAATTTTTGCGGTGTGTTGTTAGGTAATGTTTTATTTTGTGTTTTAGCGGCATGATGAATATTATCCTTTTCTTGCTGTAATTCATCTTCTGAGGCTAATGCTAAATCTAAACGTGTCAAGATCGCTTTTGCAGGTTCATTAGCAGCAATACAAACAAAACCTTGATTAATTTCGGTTAAAGCAATATCAAATTTATCTTTAGATTCAGGTGATTGTCCCATGGCCACACAAAAACAATTATTAGATGATTGACTGCAATTTATAGCAATAATAAAAAGTTTCTGTCTTTTTTGTTGATATCTATTATCACAATAATTCTGCCCCATAAAAACTTTATCTTGAATTCTTAATGCTTGAAGATCACAAGGTCTCGCCCCTATAAAAGCAATGTTTGGGCTAATTTCTTGCTGAGAAGTAAAGCTTAATTTATCATTCGATTTATCCGCTTGCCATAAAATTTCTCTCGATGCGAAAGTAAAAGGTTTAATCGCCATTGCCGTATTAACAAAATTAAATGCTTTTTTAGTTTTTGTTTTGATAATTTGATACTCACCTGGCCCTTGTTTCGTCACGTAATGCCAGGGTAATTCCTCAGGCTCATTAATTTCTTCATATACGATAGCCTCATCAATAACAGTTGGACCAACAATTTGAAAACCCGACTCTTTTAGAATAGCAAAAAAATGCTTTAATTTTTCGTAGGGTAAAAATTTTTTTTCATCATTCATATTTAACAAATCCTCGGTAATTGTTCACCCTGTAAGGTTCCAATAATACGTTTACTCCCAAATACTGTTTGCAATTGAACAAAATGATTTGATTCTGATATCACTTCACCAATAATCGCCGCATCTTTTGCTAATGGATGTGCTTTAAGAGTATCCAATATTTCAGTCGCAAACTGTGGTGATGCGATCACAAGCATCTTACCTTCATTTGCAATGTAGAGTGGATCTAAACCCAATAATTCAGCAGCTGCTTCAACTTCTTCGCTGATAGGAATTTTATCTTCATGGATCAACATACCAACTCGAGAATGTTTAGCAATTTCATTGAGAGATGTTGCGACACCACCTCGCGTCGGATCACGAAGACAATGAATAGCATTTTCATGCTGTATTATTAAGCTAACTAATTCATGCAAAGATGCCGTATCTGATTGGATTTTTGTTGCAAATGATAAATGATGTCGACTTGACATAACAGCGACGCCATGATCACCAATAGTACCTGTCAAAATTATTTTATCGCCAACTTTAGCACGACCAGGCCCAATGAATAGTTCCGGAGAAACTACCCCGATACCGGTTGTTGTAATATAAACACCATCCCCATGTTGTCTTTCAACAACCTTAGTATCCCCAGCGACAATAGGAATATTATATTGTTTGCTTAATCGCCCCATCGTATCAACAATTTCTTTTAATAATTTTATTGGAAATCCTTCTTGTAAAATAAAACTTGCCGTTAAATAGTAGGGTATAGCACCCGACATCGCAATATCATTAACTGTACCATTAAAAGCTAAATCACCGATGTTACCACCTTGAAAAAATAATGGTGTGATCACATGACTATCCGTTGTAACCACGACTCGTCCAGGTGGTAGAGGAATAGCAACACTATCATGATGCTCATCTAATAATGGATTATTAAATGCTTTAGAAAAAATTTGATCTATTAATGTCTGTGTTGCCGCCCCCCCACTACCATGGGACATATCTATAACTTCTCTCGTGATATCTATTTTTCGCTCTTTAGCTTTTAACATCTCTTAAATACTCTGATAATTATAATACGCACTACACGCTCCCTCAGTTGACACCATGCAAGAACCAATTGGATTTTGAGGGGAACAAAAACGAGAAAATAATTTACATTCATTTGGCTTTTTTATACCTCTTAATATATCTCCACAAAGACAAGCCCGATGTTCTTTGGCGTAAAATACTGGTAAATTCAGCCTTTTTTCTACATCGTAATCTTGATATTTTGGTGCTATTTCGAGAGCACTGAATGAAATATTTCCCAAGCCTCGCCACTCAAAAGTATCGCGTAAACAAAATACATCATCGATAATTTCTTTTGCTTTTTCATTCCCATTTTTCGATACAGCACGTCGATATTGATTTTCAACAATATTTTGCTCTTGATTAATTAAATTTATTAACATATAGATTGATTGTAATAAATCAAGTGGTTCAAAGCCTGCTATCACGATGGGCTTAGCATATTGTTTGGCAATATTTTCATAAGGATGACTACCAATCACAGTGCTAACATGTGCGGGTCCAATAAAACCATCTAAAGGAACAATTTTTTGCGATTCATGTGTTGAAAGAATCGCTTTCATCGCAATAGGTGTTAATAAATGGTTACAAAAAATCACAAAATTTTCAAGCTGCTGACATTCTGCTAATTTAATCGCAATTGCAGTTGGTGGGGTAGTTGTTTCAAATCCAATCGCAAAAAAAACAATTAATTTCTTGGGATTATCTTTGGCAATAGTTAAAGC